>JANMSA010000914.1:0-5975 GCA_031388865.1 Acidobacteriota bacterium
CTATCAGCAGGTGCGCAGGGAGCTGCGCGCCCGCTACCCGTAGCATCCCTGGCCGGACGATCCCTGGACGGCCACACCGACCCACCGTGCCAAGCGACGACAGTGAGAGGCGGTTCGCTGGTTG
The DNA here is from genome assembly GCA_031388865.1 of Acidobacteriota bacterium. GTDB lineage: Bacteria > Acidobacteriota > Thermoanaerobaculia > Gp7-AA8 > Gp7-AA8 > QHVT01. The sequence continues at coordinate 125 of JANMSA010000914.1, forward strand.
ATGGTTGGTTGCCGCCGGAGGCGGCTCGTACGGTAGCCGGTGGTGTGAGCGAAGCGAGCGACCACCGGTTTGCTCTCGAAACAAGATTCGACCCCGGCAGGGGTCGCGGAAAGGTCGCAGTCGCACGCATCGCCAGATCCTCCGCGACCCCTGCCGGGGTCGAATCTCATGCGCACGTTACGAACCGGTGGTCGCGTGCTTCGCACGCACCACCGGCTACCCTACGAGCCACCTCCGGCGGCTAACAGCCCAACGACTCATCGCTCACGCATACAATCGCGTCCGAAAGGAGACTGCCGTGTCCCGAATCTTCGCCACCGCCGCCCTCGCCATCGCGCTCAGCGCTCCGGCATTCGCACAGCAGCAACTCATGAACGATTCCACGCAGAAGCTCGAGACCGAGCTCGTCGCAAAATTTGGAGAGGGTCAGCGCGAGCGCCTGCAGCGCGGCATGAAACAGGTCGCGCAGTTCTGGCGCGCAGAGGACGGTGACGCCGCGGCATTCGCGGATCTCGTGCGGACCCACTTCGCAGGCGACGCTGTGACTCGCGACGCGCTTTTCCAGCGCATGCAGTTCATCCTCGAGTCGATCGGTGGTCACATGACCGAGATCGGCCGCGACCTGCAGTGGCAGTCGGATCTCGACCTCGGCCCCGTCTATCCCTTCGACGAGCTCCTCGCAGGCTACGCCCCTTCCGCGCACATCACGGACGACTTTTTCAAGAACAAGGTCGCCTTCGTGGTGCTGCTCAATTTCCCGATCACAACCCTCGAACAGCGACTCACCGAGGGGGAGAAATGGTCGCGGCGTGAGTGGGCCGAAGCGGCCCTCGGCCTTTACTTCTCCAAGCGTGTTCCCTCCGAGGTGAACCTCGCGGTGGGCAAAGCTTCCGCGGAGGCTTCGCAGTACGTCGCAACGTACAACATCTGGATGCATCACCTCGTCGACGCCAAGGGCAAGCGCATCTTTCCGGCGAAGATGCGCCTGCTCGAGCACTGGAACCTGCGCGACGAGATCAAGGCGAGCTATGGTCTCGAGGCAAAGACCGGCCTCCCCAAGCAGCGCATGATCCAGCGCGTGATGGAGCGGATTGTCGACCAGACGATCCCGGACGCGGTCGTCGACAATCCGGGCATTGACTGGAATCCGTACACGAACGAAGTGAAGGCGGCCGCGGTCGACGACGCGGAGGAAGGCGAAGGCCGTTCATCCACGAGCGGCCAGAGTGCCACGATCACGAATGCTCGCGAGCCGGATACGCGCTACGCGAAGATCCTCAGCACGTTCCACGCGTCGCGTCTGGTGGACCCCTACTCTCCGACCGCGCCAACGCACATCCGCCGCAGCTTCGAAGAAGGGCGGCAGATGCTGGAGTCGCGCGTCGAGTCGATGCTCAAAGACGTGCTGACGTCGCCGCATGTGCCTCGCGTCGCGAAGGTCATCGAGAAGCGTCTGGGGCGGAAGCTGGAGCCGTTCGACATCTGGTACAACGGGTTCCGCTCCAGCGGCGCGTACGGCGAGGGAGAGCTCGACGCAATCACGCGCAAGCGATATCCAACCGCCGAGGCGTACAAGAAGGACATGGCCAGCCTGCTGGTGAAGCTCGGTTTCGCGAAAGATCGGGCCGACTATCTGGCCGCGAATATCGAAGTGGATGCGGCGCGCGGCTCCGGCCACGCCCTTGGCTCCGGCCGCCGTGGGGACAACCCTCGCCTGCGCACGCGCGTAGGCAAAGAGGGCATGGACTACAAGGGCTACAACATCGCCGTCCATGAGATGGGGCACAACGTCGAACAGGTGTTCTCGCTGAAGAACATCGACTACTACACGCTCTCCGGCGTGCCGAACACCGCCTTCACCGAGGCGCTGGCGTTCGTCTTCCAAGCCAAGGACCTGGAGCTCCTCGGCCTCGCGAAACCCACCGCGGAGTCGCGGGCCATGCAGACACTGAACGACTTCTGGGGTACGTACGAGATCGCAGGAGTGGCCCTCGTGGACATGGGCATGTGGCACTGGATGTACGACCACCCGGACGCCACGCCGGCCCAGCTCAAGGATGCCACGGTGCAGATCTCGAAAGACATCTGGAACCGCTACTTCGCGCCGGTATTCGGGAAAAAGGACGTCGTCCTGCTCGGCGTATACGCTCATATGGTGAACAACTTTCTCTACCTTCCCAACTACCCGATCGGACACCTGATCGCGTTTCAGATCGAGGAGCAGATGGAGAAGGCCGGCAACGTGGGAGCCGAGTTCGAGCGGATGTCGAGATACGGCAGCCTGCCACCTGATCAGTGGATGAAACACGCCACCGGCGCGCCGGTCGGTGCTGGAGCGCTGCTGCACGCGACGGAGAAGGCGCTGAAGGTGGTCAAGTAGCCGTTGGGCAGTAGGCAGGAGCAGGGTCCAAAGCCGTGTCGACACGGGACGGCGCGAGTCCCGTGATGCGTCCTGTCATCCCGAGCCTTCTCACAGCGCAGGCGCTGCACGTGAGATGAAATGACAAAGCATGTCATCCCGAGCGTGAGTCGAGGGACCTGGGGGGACGGGTGGCACGAAGCTCATGGCTTGTACCGCCCCCCACCCAGGTCCCTCGACTCACGCTCGGGATGACACCGAATCGCAGCCCCTAGCCTTTGACCCTGCTCCTGCCTACTGCGTGATCGGGGAGGCTCACCGGGCCACCCTCGCCAAACTGGACAAAAAAAGCGCCGTTCGAAACGCACACGAGTGAATTGATACACTGCGCCCGTGGCAATTCCTTCGGAAGTCCGCGCTGAAGCCGAAACCGTGCTCGGCGAGTGGTGCGCGCAGCATTCCTCCGCAGACGTGGCGGACCGGATGCGCTACAGCTATGAGATCGAGGCCAATTCCGCGTTTCTCATCGAGCAGCGGCCGTCGTTCATGAACCCCAACGACTGGACGTCGCGTCCCGTGGCGAAGTTTCGCTTCTCCCCAGCCAAGAAGGTCTGGTCACTGTACTGGTCCGACCGCGGAGGCGACCGCTGGAACCGGCTGTCGGGCAAATCCACCGCCCCGGACATCGGCACGCTCCTTCAGACCGTCGTCAAAGACCCGTCCGGCGTCTTCTGGGGATAGATTCTGTAGCTCGCTGCTCTCAGGAGCAGCTCTCAACTCTCAGCTGTCAGGAGGCCGCCACCTTCCCGCGATGCGCACGTCGATGCGCACACTCCCGCGGAATTCGTTTCCGTGGAGCCGGGTTAGCCTGATCAAGTAGTGATTTGCAGCTCGAGATTCTGAATCTCCTGAGGCAGCACGAAAAAAAAAGGAGATTCACCCATGAGCAGAACAACCGGTAACGTGAAGTGGTTCAACGACGCAAAGGGCTTCGGTTTCATCACCAGCGAGAATGGAGACGATGTGTTCGTTCACTTCTCGGCCATCCAGGGCGGCGGCTTCCGCTCCCTGTCTGAAGGCGCCGCCGTCGAGTTTGACGTGGTCAACGGCCCGAAAGGCCTCCAGGCCTCGAACGTCGTCGCGGTCTAAAGACCTCGATTCCAACGTAGTTCGGTCACGGGCAGGAGCAATCCTGCCCGTTTCTTTTTTGACTGTGACATGATGCCACTCGACCTTCTGGAGGTGTGAGTTTGGGTAGACCACAAGCTTCGTTCGTGAAACGACAGAGAGAGCAGCAGCGCCGCGAAAAAGCGCAGGCCAAGGCCGAGAAGCGCGCCCAGAAGAAGAGCGAGACCGGTGAGGATATCGACGACGACATCCTCGACGAAGTCGTGCGCGAAGAAGCCATCACCTCATAGCTAGCGATCGCGCCGCGTAGAGGCCCGCCAGACGGCCGCTGGCCCACGCCCACTGGAAGTTGAACCCGCCGATTCGTCCGTCCACATCGAGAATCTCGCCGCACAGGTAGAGGCCTTCGGTCCGCCTGGACCCCATCGACGACAAGTCTATTTCGCTGAGCGGCACGCCTCCCGCGGTCACCTCCGCGTAGTCGAATCCCCGGTCCCTCACGACAGGCAACGGTGTCTCCACCAGCGCCCGGACGATCCGCCGGCGCTCTTCTTTCGGGAGCGCGCCCAGCGTGACCGGCCGGGGAAACAGCGCATCGAGAATGCGCTGCGGAAGCCTCCCGCGAAGCAAACTGACGACCGTCGCGCGAGGATTCTGTCTCGCTTCGGAAAGAAGCTGCGCCTCCATCGACTCGAACGTCTCGCCAGGTAGAAAACTGACGACCAGCGTTCCATGCGCAGCGATCCAGTGTCGCGATACGTCGAGCACGACCGGACCGCTGATCCCGAAGTGCGTGCAGAGCATCGATCCGCGATGGCGGGTCAGAACGCGACCGCTCTCCGACCTCACGGACAACTCGACCTCCGCACTGGTCCCGCTCAGCGCCGTCACCCAGTGTCCCTCCTCCAGCACGAGTGGCACCAGCGCAGGATGAAGCTCTGTGACGCTGTGGCCGAGGGCGCGGGCCAGGGTGTAGCCGTGACCGTCGCTGCCGGTTTTCGGAACGCTGCGGCCACCGGTCGCGAGGATGACGCGCTGCGCGACGATTTCTCCGCTCGTCGTATCGAGGATGAGCGAGGGAGGACAGCGGAGAACACGTGCACCGGTCCGCACTTCCACTCCCTCGCAGGACCGCAGCAGTGCGTCGACGATGGTGCGCGCTCGGTCTGTCGTCGGAAAAAGCTTCCCGGTCTCCTCCCTCTTCAGCGAGACGCCCATCTCCGCAAACCATTGCAGGGTCTCGTCAACGGGAAACGTCCGCAGCACGCGGGCGATGGCGTTGCGGTTGCCGTTGAAGTCATCCGCTACGACTGCGTGGTGGGTGACGTTGCATCTTCCGCCACCGGAGATAAGAATCTTCGCACCGATCTTCGGCGCGCCGTCGAGGAGGACGATGCGCGCTTCTGGCGCGCCGCGTCGAGCAAAAATCGCGGCCGTCAGCCCGGCAGCACCGGCGCCGACGACCGCGATGTCATAGCTCACAGGCGAACTTTACTTGGTCGGAGTCGCAGCCGCGGCCGGAGCCGCAACTTTCCGGTCGACCTCGAGGTTGATCGAGATCTTCACGGTATCGCTGAGCAGGAAGCCGCCCTCGTCCAGCGCGCGGTTCCAGATCACACCGTAGTCTTTGCGATCGAGCGTGGTCTCGATCTCGAAGCCCGCCTTCTCACCACGAGGGTGCTTCTGGAAGCCGAGGAACGTCACGGGCAGCGTCACGCGCTTCGTCACGCCGTGCATGGTCAGGTCGCCGGTGACGTCGAACTGATCCTTCGATGTGGGCTTGACCGAGGCGCTCTTGAAGGTGATGGCCGGAAACTTCACCACGTCAAAAAAGTCCGCGCTGCGCAGATGCTCGTCGCGCTTCTCATTGCCGGTGTCGATGCTCACCGTCTGGATCGTGAAGTCGACGGATGACCTGTTCGGGTTCTTGCGATCGAGGCTGATGTTGCCCTCGAAGTTGCGGAACTGGCCGACCACATTGGCCGTGAAGTGGCGAACCTTGAAGGTGGCCGAGGAGTGGCCCTTATCGACGGTCCACGTCTCCGGCGCATCCTGAGCGACCAGCGGCAGGGCGGCGAGCGAGACGAACAACAGGTTTCGAATCAGTTTCATCAGATCTCCCTTTGGTACGCCGGGAAACGAACAGAACGGCGGATCCATTTCTCCCCAAAGTTGAAACTGGTTGCTGGTTGCTGGTGGCTGGTTGCTGGTGGCTTTCGTGGAAGGCTCCTGAGCCAGCGAACCGTTTCGCAGTCGGAAGGCCTGCATGTCTCTCGTTCGCATTGGAGGCTTTCGGTAGGGCGATGCACCACCAGGAACAAGGAACCAGCAACCAGCAACCAAGAATCAGGAACCAAGAACCAG
>JANMSA010000924.1:0-1682 GCA_031388865.1 Acidobacteriota bacterium
GGTCCAGGGTAACGCGCAGAAGTCGGAGACCAGCGAGCGTTCTTCTGGTGCTTCCTGTGCAACCCCAACGACCCGTCCCGCTGGGAAGCCGGTGAAGCTGGCCGCCTATCACACCGAAGAGCTGCGCTCAGAGTTCAACAAGGCCAGCGATCAGGTACGGGTTGTCGCGCTTCTGTCCCCGACCTGCGGCGCGTGTCAGGATGGCCAGCGCGTAGTAGAAAGCGTTTTTTCAAAACATCAGAAGGAACCGAGGTTGCGCGGATTCGTCGTATGGCTGCCCATGCTGCAGAGCGATGATGCCGGCGCTGCCAGCCTGCAGGCCGGGAGCTTCATCGATCCCCGGATCGCTCAGACCTGGGATCCCAACCGCGCCTCCGGGAAACTACTGGCCACGACTCTCGGTCTGAAACGGGAAGCGTGGGATGTCTATCTCCTGTATGCGCCCGGCGTGAAATGGACCGGCGCTGCGCCGCCGGCACCCACGTTCTGGATGCATCAGCTGCGCCCCGAGAGCGGAGCCGATCAGAAGGTATGTCTGAACCCGGCCGTGTTCCTGACAAAAGTGGCAGGTCTCCTTCGTGACGCCAAAGGCGGGCGAACATGAGTTGCTCCTCCGAGTCGGATTGCAGCACTAGTGACGCCTCGGGATCGTGTCGCTCCTGCGGACAGATTGGGCAGGCCGTGGACCGCATCACTCTCAAGGCATTGCTCACGCCGGCCGCGCTTCGACGAGGCGTACCGGAGTCGCCTCGATATTGCGCAGCTCCGGCCTGCCCCGTTGTTTACTTCGACGCCAACGCTCAGTCTGAATTCACAGAGCTCGACGTCCTTGTTCGCGTGTATGCCAAGCATCCCTCCGACTCCTCGATCCCGGTCTGTTATTGCTTCCAGGTCACGGCAGAAGACATTTCCGCGGAAGTGCAGATCGGCAGTCTGAGAAGCATGATCGCCGCGGAAGTCAAAGCCGGGCACTGCGCATGCGAGGTTCGCAATCCGAAAGGGAGTTGCTGCCTCGGCGACGTTCTGCGAGTCGAGCAGCTGGCAAGTTTACGAACTGAAATCGCCGCCCGGTAAGAACCTGAGCGGATAGCAGGACGTCCTCAAGGAGATTTCATGGCAACACGAAAGAAGGTAGCGGTTACAACGGAGTATCTGACGGTCGAGGCTCAGAAAGCCCTGGCCGACCGGCTGGCACGTGCTGAAGGGCACATCCGCAGCGTTCGGCAGATGGTGATCGACCACCGCTGCGCGGACGAGATTCTCATTCAGATCGCCGCGGTGAAGGCAGCGCTCAACCAGACAGCGGCGGCGCTCATCGGCAGCGAGATGCGTGCGTGCGTGGACACGTGCATGGGTGGATCGAGCGAGGACCGGTTGAGCCGGGTGACCAAAGCCCTCGCAGCAGTTCTGAAGTCTTCGTGATCCGGTGAGGGGCGGTAATACCGAAACCCGAAAGAGTGAGGGCCAGGCACCGCTGATTTACGGAACATGTGCTGCAACCGGCACTCGATCACCGACTTGGACTACGAAATCTGATTTAGTCGAATCCTCGCCCGCGAAGAATTCCACCCACAATTTGCTACCGAGTATTCGAGAGGAGCCGCGACTTCGGCGACCTCGGTGGGCACTCGGTCAGGCTCGGCCTCCTCCCGGCAACCACCCGCTCCCGCGAGCAGAACCAA
>JANMSA010000351.1:0-4882 GCA_031388865.1 Acidobacteriota bacterium
CCGACGCCAGCGTCCCGAAGAGCCGGATGTGAGGTCCACAAGTCCGGTTCTGTGAGAGGGGCCGTCCGCGAGGGCGGTCCCTACTCTACCGGTTGAACGGATTCCCCATCGTTCGCGCCCCGGCAGGGGCGCAGGAACCGCCATTTGATGCGCGTTCGACAGGACCTCACCCTGTAGGGACCCCGCCCCAGCCGGGGGTGCAGAACGAACTCATCACACGATCCGGTGGTATCGCGCAGACGCGCTCAACCACCGGCTATTCGCCGTCACGCCTCCGGCGTGCAAACCACCGTTCGCTTCTGGCGCGTACTACCACGGGGCGATGACGACACGCGGTCCTGCGTACGAATATCCGCTCGAGCTGCAAGCTGCCAGCCGAAATCGAGCTGCGAGCTAACCCTCACACCCGCGAAACGATCTTCTGCGCGTAGGGCAACAGCGCCGCGCCGATGGCCACTTTCACAATGTCCGAGATGACGAACGGGACGACCCCGGTCACGAACGCAGTGCGCGCGTCGGTGAGCGCGGCGAGCCAGGACCAGCCGCCGAGGTAGATCACGCCGAGGGCCAGGAGCATGCCGCTCGTCGCCCGGAGGATGCTGCTTCCCCAGCCGCGCTCGGAGACGAATCCAGCGACCCAGGCTGCGAGCGGATACGAATAGAGGTAGCCGGCAGTCGCCGCGAGGAGCCATGCCGGTCCGCCGTGGCCCTGCGAGAAGACGGGCAGGCCGCTGAAGCCCTCCAGCAGGTACAGTGCCGCGGCCGCCGCGCCTCGAGTAGAGCCGAGCGTGACCCCGATGAAGAGAACCGCCAGCGGCTGCAGGGTCATCGGTACTGGATTGAACGGCAGCGGAATCGCCACCTGCGCGGCTAGCGCGATCAATGCGCTCCCGGCGACGACGAGGAGCATGTTTGCCGCCACGCGGCCCCGCACAAGACGGTCGAGGACGACAGCTGGGATGGTCATTGCTTTAGCACTCATCGATGAAAAGATACCATGCGCGAATGTCGACGACCACGAGCCGCCTCATCGGACTGCTGCTCATGGCCGGGCTCGGCGCGGCGTGCAGCAAGTCGGAGCCATTGACTGCGCAGAAGGCGCAAGAGATCGTCGGAGGCTGGTCGTTCAAGCGCGAGCCGGTTTACGCCGAGGTGCCGCAGAAAGTGTGGTGGACGCCGAAAGCGCCGAAGGACGACTACGACGGAAAAGCCGTGCGCACCTTGCGCAACCTCGAGCGTGCCGGCCTGGTCACCGTTACGGAAACCGTGACGCCCGACTCGGCGACGTACATCGCAAAGGTGACGAAGAAGGGTTTTCCGATTCTCGGCACCGCGCCCAGCGCTCGCGGCGCCGTCTATCGCGCCAAGATCGCGGACAAGGTCTACGACGGCATCCGTGACTTCGTCCGCCACCCGAACGAGGAGACAGTCGGTCACGCTCAGCTCATCTGGCACTACGAGAACCCAACGCCGGCCTATGCGCTCTTCGAGACCAGAATCAACAAGCCGCTGAACTCGCCGTTCGCGTCACACGTCTCCTTCTGGTACGAGAAGCACCAGTGGCGCTTCGAGGTGAACGTGCGCAAGACCGCGGCGGTTACCGCGTCATCAGGCGAAGTCCTTCCGTTCCGGCGATGATCGCCTCGGTCGCCTCGGTCGGAAAGAAGCCCGTCTCCACCACGCCGGCGTGATTGCGGATGTGTGTGACAGTTTCTGCGATGTCGACGTCCGCCGGAACCATGACGTCCAGGATGTAGTTTCCTTCATCCGTGATGCGCGGTGCGCCGTCGCGCAAGCGCAATACCGGTTGCAATCCCCGCTTGACGAACAAACGCTGCAGCACATCGCGCGCAAAGGGCGTCACCTCGACGGGCAGCGGGCCGGTGCCGAGGCGGGTGACGACTTTCGACTCGTCGGCGATGACGATGAAGCGGCCCGCCTGCTGCTCCACGATCTTCTCCCGCAGGAGCGCCCCGCCGCGTCCTTTGATGAGCCGCAGCTGGGAGTCGATCTCGTCGGTCCCGTCGATGGCGAGGTCGAGCGGCGCGATCTCGGCCAGCGCAAACGTCGGCACCTTCTCCGCGCGCGCCTGCTCTTCGGTCTGCTCCGAGGTGCACGTGCAGCGGATGTCGCTCAGTACGCCGTTGCGCAGTGCCTCACCGAGGAGTCGGACGAACTCGAAAGCGGTGGAGCCTGTGCCGAGACCGAGCGTCATTCCGGAGCGGACGTGCTGCAATGCGGCGCGGGCAGCCTCGATCTTGAGACTCAATTCAAAACCCTCCGGCGGCGCCGCCGCGGCGCGGATCGGCGACAGCGATCATGCGGTCCTTTTCGAACAGGATTGCATGCACGTCGCCGATGGACGCGCGAAATGTGATGGCGTGGCCTTTCGCGTTCAGCGCATCGATGGTCGCCTGCGGCGCGCGGTTCGTCTCCACGAGAAGCTCGTCCGGTGTCGCCGCATGGTGGTAGCGGGGCGCCGCCACCGCCTCGGGCAGGGACTTCCCGTATGCGGCGACGTTCAGGAAAACCTGCAGAATGGTGGTTGGAATGGCGGTACCACCGGAGCTTCCGATCGCCAGAAACGGCTTTCCGCCGCGCAGCACGATCGTCGGCGCGAGCGATGTTGCAGCGCGTTTTCCCGGCTCGACAGCGTTGGGAGAGATGGAGAAATCAGCGTTCGCGCTGTTGAGGAAAAAGCCGAGAGAGGGGGAGAGAAAGCCGCTTCCGAAGTCGTCGCCGAGGGTGGTGGTCACGGTCACGACGTTGCCGCTCGTGTCTGCGATCGTGAAATGCGTCGTGTGCTCACCCTCGGCGACCAGCTCCCGCGGCTCACCCAGCGCGACGGTGCCGACGACACGGTCGCCGATGGTGTTGCGCCATTGTTCCCCCCGCTTCTGCGAGAGAAGCTCGAAGTAGGGGATACGGGTATTTGCGGGATCGCCGAGGTGCCGGTTGCGATCGATATACGCACGGCGCTGTGCTTCGACGAGAAGGTACAGCGCAGGTGTCGACTGGTACCCAAGGGCGGCGAGGTCGTCGCCTGCCAGAATGTTCAGAATCTCGCCGATGACCAGTCCTCCGCCCGAGGGTGGTGCGACGCTGTAAATGTCGTACGGACCGTAGCGCAGCTTGAACGGCGCGCGCCAGATGGGCTGGTATTCGCGCAGGTCGCGGTATCCGACCACGCCGTTCGCGGCATGCAGGTCGGCCACGAGTTTCTTCGCGACGTCCCCGCTGTAGAAGTCGCGAGCGCCGTGCTCCGCGATGCGTTGCAATGTGGTGGCAAGCTGCGGTGGCGGAAGGACGTCCGGCAGTTCGAGCTTGCGGGTCTCCCTGGCCGCGGCGATGGCCGCCGCGAGCTCCGTGTCGGCACGCGCACCGTCCCGGGCCAGGAGGAGTGCCGGTTCCACGAGGCCTTTCCACGGCCGCGATCCGAAGCGTTCGTGGAGTGCATGAAGTCCCGCCAGCGTGCCCGGGACGCCGGCTGCTGCTGCGCCGCTGCGTGTGTCTTTCGTCGCGCCGCGCGGCGCGGTCTCCCGGAAGTCGAGCGTCCAGACGCCGCGCGTCTGGGCGTCGTAGTACGTTGCGAACCCGCCGCCGCCAAGATTGCCGGACTGGGGTTGCACCACCGCCAGAGCGAGAGCAACCGCGACTGCGGCATCAGCAGCATTGCCGCCGCTTTGCATGATTGCGAGACCGGTTCTCGTCGCCAGCGGATGGTCGGTGGAAAGCGCAGCCTTCCGGGCGGTGATCGAGCCGCCGGCGAAGGCGCGAGCCGCGAGGAGGCACCCTGCCGCGATCAGCGCGCCGCGCCTCACCCGCGCGCTCGTTCTGTTCACTTACTACGCGCCCTTCGAGCTTTGGCGCGCGGGACGCGGTTCCGGTCGTAGATGATCTTCAGGCCCTTCAGTGTGAGCTCGGGATCGACGTCGTCGATGTGCTCGCTCTCTTCCGCGAAGAGCGTTGCCAGGCCTCCGGTCGCAACGACGCGTTTCAGGTTGGGGACTTCGAGCTTGATGCGCGCGAGGATGCCGTCTACGAGACCGAGGTAGCCGAAGTAGATCCCTGATTGCATGTTGACGACCGTGTTCGTACCGATGACGTGATCGGGACGCTTCACGTCGACGCGGGGCAGTCGCGCGGCTCGCGCAAACAGCGCCTCGGCGGAGATGTTCAGGCCGGGCGCGATCACGCCACCAATGAACTCAGCGTTCTCCGTCACGACATCGAAGGTAGTCGCGGTACCGAAGTCCACGATCACGGTCGGGCCGCCGTAGCGCGCGTGCGCCGCCGCACAGTTCACGATGCGATCCGCGCCGACCTCGAGCGGGTTGTCGACATGGATGGCGATCCCCGTCTTCACTCCAGGCTCGACGAAGAGCGGCTCGATCCCGAAGTACTTGCGGATCATGAAGGTCATCGCGCCGTTCAGTGGAGGGACGACCGAGGCGACGATGGCCCCTTCCAGGTTCTGATGGAGGGCGTCGCCGACGAGCTGGCGAGCGAGAATTCCATATTCGTCGGCAGTGCGCTCGCGAGCAGTGGCGAGCCGCCAGGAGTTCATCAGCTCCTCGTCGCGGTACACGCCGATGACGATGTTCGTGTTGCCGAGATCGACGACCAGCAGGTTGGACGGCACGGTGCAAGTCTAACCTGTTGATTCCAGCTCGCAGCTCACGGCTCCACGTCGCGCCCACGATCGGTTCTTCTCCCGCGAGCTGAGAGTTGAGCCAGATGCGAGAGCCAGAGTCCGGCAGAGCACTGCCGCTGGAGGCGGCGCGTACGGTAGCCGGTGGTGCGAGCAAAGCGAGCGACCACCGGACAGCAGCGGGCAATTGAGATCGACCCCGGCAGGGGTCGCGTACCGGTCCGCACTCGG
>JANMSA010000985.1:0-3374 GCA_031388865.1 Acidobacteriota bacterium
CACGCTGCTGCTCTCGTTCACCGGCTACCTGCTGCCGTGGGATCAGCTCGCGTACTGGGCGGTGACGGTGGGGACGAACATCGCTTCGTCGATTCCCTTGATCGGACTCGAAGTGAAGCGGTTGCTGCTCGGCGGAATGACCATCGGCCAACCGACGCTCATCCGCTTCTACGTCCTGCACGTGATGGTGCTCCCATGCGTGGTCGGACTGCTCTTCGCCTATCACATGTGGCGTATCCGCAAGGACGGCGGCCTCGCCGCCACGGACCGCCTCGTGCGCGCTGAGGCGGAAGACGTCATCGAGTGGCCGAAGGCCGGCAAGACCTACACGCTCCTCGGCGTGACCGGCGCCGCCTCGCCACTGGTTCGCGTGATCACGCGCGAGCCGGCTGGGGAGACGGTCGCTGCCGCGCCCGATCTGGTGCGCCGGGCCATGATCGTCGTGCTCGCGACGTGCCTGATCGTGACCGTGCTCGCGGCGTTCATTCCCTCGCCGCTCGAGCAGCCGGCATCGGCGCTCGTGACGCCGAATCCAGCCAAGGCGCCCTGGTACTTCCTCTGGCTTCAGGAGATCGTCACCGACACCACGGTGCGCATCGGCTCCTTCACCGTGAACGGCGCGTTCGTCGGCGGCGTCATCCTGCCCGGCATCCTGATGACGCTCCTCTGTGCCTGGCCCTGGCTCGACCGTTCTTCCACTGTGGCCGCGGGCGTCTGGTTCGCGCGAGAGCGCCGAACGCAGAACACCGTCTTCATCCTCCTGACGGTCGCCCTCCTCGTGCTCACGGTGATCGGCACCTTCTGCCGCGGACCGTACTGGGAGCTCTACTGGCCATGGGAACAATGGGTCGTACTGCCGACGAGGATATGACATGAAGACCGAAAAAAAAGGATCGGACTACCGCCGCTCGGATCAGCCTCTGCTTGCCGTAATCGCAGTCTTGCTGCTCGTCGCGACGGTTCTCCCGGCAGCCGCGGATCGCAACGCCGAATGGCGCACGTATCAGAGTCAGTTTCGCCAACTGGTCGCCGCGCGTTTCGGCAACGCCCTGGCGGAACAAGTGCCCTCAGGCGTGCAGCAGGTCTGGGTCCCGCAGCTCAGGCGGGCCGATCGATGCACGACCTGCCACATGGGCATGTCGCGAAAGGGATTCGAGAACGTGGCTCAGCCCTTCCGCAGCCATCCGAAGAAGCCGCTGGAACATCACCCCATCGAGCAGTTCGGCTGCACGGTCTGCCATGGCGGTCAGGAGTATGCCGTCGACGTAAACGGCGCGCATGGCAAAGGGCACTTCTGGGACGAACCGCTCTTCGGTTCGCGCCTGGCCAGCGCATACCCGCTCAGCGGCGTAAACCGCGAGGCGCTGATCCAGGTCAACTGCAATGGCTGCCATCGCCCTGACAAGACGACCGCGGGCGCAGAGGCCATCAATCTCGCGAAGCGTACGTTCGCCGAGCAGCCTTGCGGGGACTGCCACCTCGTGAACGGAAAGGGCGGGACCATCGGTCCCGACCTCACCTACATCGGCGACAAACACGCCGAGGAGTTCGACTTCACGAAGCTGTCGGGTGGCAAGACCGCGTACGCGTGGCACATCGCGCACTTCAAGAATCCAGCGGCCGTCGTTCCCAGCACGGTGATGCCGGAACTCGGCCTTACCGACGAACAGGCCCAGGCGCTTTCGATGCTGATGCTGTCGTGGCGCAAGTCAAACCTCCCCGCCGAGTACCGCCCCGAGCTCCGGCGCGCGATGAATGGTCACGCGCCGCAATTCACGTCCATGCAGCAATAGGAGAAAAAGAATGAAGAAACTCACAGTTGTCTGTCTCGCGTTGACCCTTCTCGCCCTTCCCGCCCTGGCGGGTGAAGAGGGCGCCGCCGCGTTCAAGGCCAAGTGCGCCATGTGCCACGGGGGGGACGGCGGCGCCGACACCCCGATGGGCAAGAAGATCGTTGCCACGGATCTTCGCGTGGAGGCGGTGCAGTCGAAAACTGACGAGGAGCTCACCGCGATCATCACGAAGGGCAAGAACAAGATGCCCAAGTTCGAGGAAAAGCTCGATGTCGAGCTGATCAAAGCCGTCGTGGCCTTCGTCAGGACGCTCAAAAAGTAGTTGACCATGCGGAAGCCCGGACGTTGTCACCGGGCTTCCGCGGGTTCATCGAAAGGTGGGGTCATGCTCTCGCGGATCTTGTCGGTTCTTGTTCTCCTGATGGCAGTCTCATGGCCTGCCATGGCCGTCGAGCACCCGTCGCTCGTCGACGTGGCGACGGCCAAGTGCGATACCTGCCACGAGACGACGATCAGCAAGAGCAGCAAGCACGCTCGAGACGCGCAGTCCTGTGCGCAGTGTCATCGCTTCGGCATTGAGAACGGCAAGACCACAGTCGCTCTCGCCGACGCCGTGACACCGCTCTGCGTCGGGTGCCACAAGGATCACGCCGCGCAGGGGAGTGGAAACGTCACCGTCCCCCATCCGCCAGTGGTGAAGTCCTGCACGAACTGTCATGACCCGCACGACGAGAGGCGCCGGATGCTTCTCAAATCAGCAGTCCCGGAGCTCTGCGTTTCCTGCCATCCAGCCGCGGCTCTGGACGGTTCGCACACACGCTCCGTTGCGCGTACGAACTGCCTCACCTGCCATAACGAGCACGGTTCGAATTACCCCTCGATGCTCAGGTCGGACAAGCAGCACAAGCCGTTCGCGGAACGCTCCTGCAAGAGCTGTCACCGCACCGGCTTCGGCCTGAACATGAAGGCGCGGCCGCCCGAGCTTTGCTACGCCTGCCATGCCGCCGAGAAGTTCGTCAAAGCCTCAGTCCATACCGCGGTCAAACAAGGGAAATGCACGGGCTGTCACGAGCCACACGTCGCGGAAGAGAACAAGCTGCTGCGCGCATCGCAGCCGAAGCTTTGCGTGAAATGCCACGAGAGCATCGCCACCCGGATGGCGGCGAAGACCTCGCACTTTCCGACGCAGGACAGCTGCCTCAACTGCCACGATGCGCACGCGTCCGATGTCCCTTCGCAGCTTCTGGAAAAGGTGCCCGCTCTCTGCACCACTTGTCACCAGGCCGACAAGGAGCTGATCTCCAAGCACCTCGGCGCGGACTTCGAGAAATTGCGCTGTACCGGCTGTCACGATCCGCACGGCTCGCCAGAGCCTCACCTGTGGAACGGCACCGTCGTTCACCCGCCATTTGCGGAGAAGGCCTGCGAGTTCTGCCACGAAGGCAGCTACAAAAAACTCTCCCAGGACGGAACGAAGGAGCTTTGCTACACGTGCCACACGGACATCCAGGAGCTGGTCACGACCTCGAAAGTGAAGCATCCCGCCTTCGACATGGCGGAGTGCACCGAGTGCCACTCGCC
>JANMSA010000995.1:0-4527 GCA_031388865.1 Acidobacteriota bacterium
TGGGCGCAGGCGATCTCCCACGGCTCGGGTCCGCCGCTGGTGCGGATCGGCTTGAAGTGTACAGGAACTTCCATGCCTGGGATGGTGTCTTGTTTCACGCGCATGAACGGCAGACTGAAGCTATGGATGACGTCCTTGGAAGTGAGGCGGATGACGGTATCGCGGTCGACCTGAAGGTGCAGCTGGTTCATCGTGGCAACGTCATCCTTCGCGTGCGGATCCGAGGGGTCGATGCCTAGCGGGTTGGACGAGGTGACGAACGGGGCGCCGGTGCGGCCGAAGATGAGGTCCGGGCCGGGATAGTGAATGTTCCACGCGAACTGCTCCGCCACGACCCGGAGCTCCATCGCATTCTTTGCCGCTTCAGGGCGGGTCGTCCAGCGCGACCACGCCGGAATCGAGATTCCGAACAGCAGCACACACTCCACGACGAAGATCCCGATCTCCGCCCATTTGGAGATGTGTGACTTGGTTCCGTGGTAGAGGGCCTTCGGGTGCTTGCTTGCGCGGAAGCGCAGGAGCATGAAGACGAAGAGCAGACCCCAGCCGATGAAAAGCAGCAGCATCAGCCAGTGTACGTACAGGTTCAGGTCGTCCAGCGACTGGCCGTGGGCTGCGTAGTTCGGCGGCATCCAGTAATCCAGGAACTCCTTCATGAATGAGGTCCCCCCTCGATCAAATGCAGTGACTCGCGGAAGCGCCGCTGCTCGCGCGCACGCCGCCAGAAGCTCCAGAACATGGCCCCGAACCCGATCTGCACGAAGGCCACGAGTCCCAGCAGCACCCAGATCCCGTTGTTCACACCCTTCACCATCGGATCGCCCGGCGCGCCATAACAGACCGCACAGGCCTGGGCAACCGTGGGAAGAAAGAGCGCAAGAAGCCCGGCGCCAACCGCCAACCGCCAACCGCCAACGCGATTCACTGCAGCTCCTTGAGCTTCCGAGCGACCTTCTTCCCGTACACCATGAGCGCCACGGCGGTGACGAGGAACAGGATCCCCAGCGCGAGCGAGCTCACGTCGCGCTGTTCGGAGAATTCGCGGATTCCCCACAACGCCACGAAGAGCGACAGCACGATGGTGCAGATCACGAAGACGATATGAAACGCTCGGAGCGACATGGTGGCTTCCTGGGTCAGTGGCCGGAACCGGCCTTCGGTTCGGTCGGAGTCTTCGTTGCCGGACTGCTGGCGTTGAGGTCATACCCCGGCCAGCTGTTTTGAGCGTTGTTGCGCTGGTGCCACGGGCCCCAGAGCATCATCCCGAAAAAGAACAAGGTCATGGCCAGCACGGCGTAAATCAGCTTCCGCTCGGTGATGAGGTGCATGAAAAACGCAGCCACCAGCGAGGCCTTGATCGTGGCCACGGCCAGACCGAGGATGATGGCCTGCGTGGTCGGGAGATGAAGCTGGCTGATGGCGACGGTGATGATGGTGAGCACAGCAAGGGCGCCGAAGACCAGGAGGTAGCGCCGGATCTCCTTCTTGATCGCGGCGGGACTGTCGTCGTGACCTCCCGGCTCGTGCGGCGGATGATCGTGCGTCGGATGCTCCAGCTCGCCCAGCGGCTCATGCCCGGCCCCCCCCGCCTGCTGCTCGGGAGCGCCATGCGCGGCGTGATGATGTGCAGTCTCGGTCATCGTTCGTCTCCGCTACAGAAGATAGAGAATCGGGAAGAGGAAGATCCAGACCAGATCGACGAAGTGCCAGTAGAGGCCGGTCACTTCGACCCGGTTCGTGAACTGGTCGCGTTTGGCCGCGTACCACTTGTCGGCGGTCAGCAAGAGATACGCGAAGACGATCATCCCGCCGATGACGTGCAGGCCGTGCAGGCCGGTCATGACGTAGTACGTCGCGTAGAAGTTGTGGGTGGACGGGTAGAGATGATGCGAGAACTTCGTCCCGTACTCGATGCTCTTGATGCCCAGGAAGCCGAAGCCGCAGAGCAGCGTGAGCAGCAGGTACAGCTTCCCCTTCTTCAGGTTGCCGAGCCGGAGGCTGGCCCAGGCCATGATCACCGTGACCGACGAACCGATCAGGACGAACGTGTTCAGTGTAGCCAGAGGAACGTTCAGCACGTCCGACCCGCGCGGCCACGAGGGCGCGCTGGTGCGCAGGAGGATCAGCGTCGAGAAGAGCGCCCCGAAGAGCATCACTTCGGAAGCGAGGAAGAGCCAGATCCCCAGCTTGCCGTTGTAGAGGCCCGTGTCGGGACGGTTGTGGACGGTGAACGGAATCTCGATCTCGTGATGCTCCCCTGCGTGTGCTCCGCCCGGCAACGTATGTGCGTCCATGCTCACGACTCCTTCTGTGCAACGGCCGTGGCCGGGAGCATTCCGCCGCCGGTGAGCGGCGCCGGCGGGTCATCGGGAATGTGTTGCGGGAGGAAGTCCGCCGCGTCGTATCCCGGAACGCTGTATTCGTACGGGCCGCGATACACGACCGGTGCGACGGCGAAGTTTCCATGCGCGAGCGGAGGCGAGGTCGTCGCCGCCCACTCGAGCGTGGTCGCATCCCACACATTCGAGCCGACGCGGCGTCCGCGGAAGATGCTGTGAAAGAAGTTGATGATGAACGGCACCTGCGCCGCGAACAGCAGGAAAGCCGAGACCGACATGAAGACGTTCAGGTGAATGACCGGCTTCGCGTGCGCATACTGCGCGCCGCCGTCATAGAGCCGGCGCGAAACACCCGCCAGTCCCTGCAGGAACATGGGAAAGAAGATGCAGTTCATGAAGATCAGCGAAAACCAGAAGTGCACCTTGCCCCAGTACGCGTTCAGCTGCCGGCCGGTGACCTTCGGGAACCAGTAGTAGATGCCCGCGAACATGGCGAAGATCGTCCCCGGAGCGACCACGTAGTGGAAGTGGCCGATGACGTAGTAGGTGTCATGCAGGTGAATGTCCGCAGCCGCCAGTCCCAGAGGCAACCCGGTCAATCCGCCGATGCCGAACATGGGCAGGAACGCGAGCGCGAACAGCATCGGCACGGTAAAGCGGATAGCCGCGCCCCATAGCGAAATGATCAGCGCCGTAAGGATGATCACCGACGGGATGGAGATGATCATGGTCGTGGTCTGGAAGAAGGCGCTGATGGCCGTGCCCATGCCGGTCAGGAACATGTGGTGGGCCCAGACCACGAAAGACATGAAGCCGAGGAAGACGCCGGCACCGACGATGGACTTGTAACCCCACAGCGGCTTGCGCGTGTTGTTGGCGATGACCTCCGAAATGATCCCCATTCCCGGAAGAATGAGCACGTACACCTCGGGATGCGCCAGGAACCAGAACAGATGCTGCCACAGCAGCGGGTTGCCACCGCCGGCGCGCACGATCGGCTCGCCGCTCACCACCAGACCGCTGGGGAGGAAGAAGGACGTGCCGCCCACTCGATCCATGAGCTGCAGAATGGCCGCCGCCTCGAGCGGCGGGAAGGCCAGCAGAAGCAGGAAGGCGGTGATGAGCTGCGCCCAGACGAAGAACGGGAGACGCATGAACGTCAGCCCCTTCGCACGCAGCTGGAGGATGGTGACGATGAAGTTGATGGAGCCGAGGAGCGACGACGTGATCAGGAAGATCATGCCGATGATCCAGACGGTCTGTCCGTGCGTCGCAAAGACCGAGAGCGGTGGATACGACGTCCAGCCGGAGTTCGCCGCGCCCCCGGGGATCAGGAAGCTGCCCATCATGATCAACCCGCCCGGCAGGTAGAGCCAATAGCTCAGCATGTTCAGCTTCGGGAAGGCCATGTCGGGCGCGCCGATCATCAGCGGCACCAGGTAGTTGCCGAATGCGCCGACGGCCAGCGGCACGATGGCCAGAAAGACCATGACCGTGCCGTGCATCGCGCCGAGCTGATTGTAAAACTCGGGGAGCATGACCCCGCCCGGCGTATTCGCCTGGCCAAGGAACTTCGCGATCATCATCGGAAACGGCTTGCCCGGCCACGCAAGCTGATAGCGCATCAGCAGCATCATCGAGAAGCCGATCAGCAGGAAGATCAGGGAGGTGATGCCGTACTGGATGCCGATCCACTTGTGATCGACGGAAAACACGTACTTGCTGATGAAGGACTGCTGCGGTCCGTGTCCGGACTCTTCCGCACGCGCAACGCGGAGCGCCTCTTCGAGCGCTCGCTGCGCATCCCTGGCGCGCATCCATTGACTGCCTACTCGGACCTGTCGTTGTGGTGGCATCGTCTCTCCAGCTCTCAGCTCTCAGCTCGCAGGCCCGCCCACCCTCAATGCTCCTGCGAGCTGAGAGCTGCGAGCTGCGAGCTACCCCTTGAACGTGAACGTCACCTGCTTCTGCTCGTTCGGACCGACCGTGACCTGCTGCTCCTGCTCGCCGAACTTCTCGTGCCACGCGACGAGCGTGTAGCTGCCCGGCGGGAGGTTGGCGATGGAAAAGCTGCCGTTCATCTGCGAGACGCTGTGGTACGAGTGCGGCAGCACGGCCATGTACGACTTCATCCAGCCGTGAACGTCGCACTTCACGCGGAACGGCTTCATCTCCACCTTGTCGAATT
>JANMSA010001112.1:0-15050 GCA_031388865.1 Acidobacteriota bacterium
GATCAGCGGCATCGCGGACGCGAAGTTCTCAACGCGCAACAGATTCATCATCGGACCATGGGAATCGTAGCAGAAGTCGGTTGGCAGGAGGCGGTTGGCAGGGAAGCGGGGGAGCGCCTTGTTAATCGGTTGTCAGTTGTCAGTTGTCGGTTGACTGCGATTCCCGGCCTGATCACATCCTTCCCGAGTTCCCTTCAGGCCGAGGCCTCACGGACAACCGACAACGGACAACCGATAACGATTAGCTTCCGCCAACCGCCAACCGCCAACCGCCAACCGCCAACCGACCCGGCATCCCGCTTGTAAGAGATCAGGCCTGGGGGGATTTGCATGTCGGAAGAACGGTACGAACCGGTTTCGTGCGATTACCATGACGAGCTCGAAGCGGCCGCGATGCACCGGCAGGAAGTCGAGCTGGAGTTCGATCTCGAGGGCGTGACTCAGAAGGAGCGCGGGCGGGTGGAAGACGTCTATTCGTCCGAAGGCGCGGAGTTCATCCGCTTCGCCGCGGATTCGGGTCCGCTCGAGATCCGGCTCGATCACATCATTTCGATGAAGGAGTAGGGCCGCCCCTGCTACCATTCCCTCCGCGATGCCCAAGCTCCTCTTCTACACAGGCACGGCGTTCTGCCTGTTTCTCGCGCTGAGCAGCGGCGCAGAAGCGGCGCGGCAGTTGCGCGCCGGAGCTTCTACCTTCGCCGCGTCGCCGTCCGGGGTGTACGCGTTCTGGGCAACCGCGTCTGCGCTGGTCTCGGGACTGGCAGTCGCTGCGCTCTTCCTGCGCATGGCGGCCCTGCTTGCGGCGCGGAATCTCTTCGGTGCATTCGTCGCTCTCGTCGCCGTTTGCGCTGCAACGACGTCCCTGGCCGGTGTCCTCTTTCTGCAGTGGCGGATCGTGATCGCGCCCAGTTCCTGGCTGGGCGAGCTTCATTTCGCGGCACTGATGATGCTCGGCTTTTTCGTCTCTCTCAGCCTGTTGTCCCTGAGACCGTACTTCAGCATCCAGGCAAGCCGCTTCCTGTCCGCGCTGGTGTTCTTTCCGCTGCCGCTGTTCGCATTGATCGTGGCGCAGGAGATGATGCTGCGGACGTCCGGCGCGCCGCTGCCGGCATCCTCTCCGGCGTCGCGCGTTTTCTTCGGTGTCCTGTCGCTGCTGTTCGTGTCGATCGCCGTGCACTCGATCCGCCATCGGCATCTGTTCCTGGAGACGACGAATCTGCGCGAGCTGCTGGACTCGCGGATCGATCCGGCTTCGCGCCCGGGGCGACCGATCGGCGGCGTAGCCTTCGACTCGTAGCGCGCGGGGCGTGACCATGCAGGCAATCTTCAAACGCGCAGCCCCTTACGCCGACGATGCCCTGAACCTTCCCGTTGCAGACGTGAGCTCCGCCATTCCGTTCTACCTCCAGACGCTCGGCTTCAGGGTCGAGTCTCGGCTGGAGGTCCCGGTGAAGTCTGTGATCCTCGCCCGCGACGAGGTGCGGATCGGACTGGCCGAGAACGGCGGGGACCCGACTCAGGAGGGTTGCTTCTTCGAGGTCCAGGCCATCGAGGCCGCCTTCGAGGAAGTGCGCGGGGGGAAGCCGCGTGAAGGGGACCTCGAGATCCGACACTTTGGCGAGCAGGCATACCGCGTCTTCTTCGTGGTGGCGCCGGACGGCCTCTGTTACATGCTCGGGGAGCCCTGCGACGGCTGAGTCTCGGCTGCAGCCGGAACGCGTGCGACAATTCGCGCCGCTGTGGCTGCCTTCCGACTCTTTCTCGTCACGATCTTCTTTCCGCTTCTTGCGATCGCCATGCTCTGGCGGCGTCCGCGGAGACCCGTCGCTGCCTGGGTGGCGTCGCTCATTCTCGTCCTTGGTCTGGCGGGCTTCAGCTTCCTGGCTGCGCCATGGGGATGGTTCGGCCTGCCCACGAGGTACGCGATGCTCCTCCTTTTTCTGCTGGCGGCCGTGTTCTCACTCCGGCGGCCGCTGACGGAGGCGGGCCGGCCCGAGCCCCCTCTGCGCACGCTCGGCAAGGTGCTCATCGGCCTTTTCTTCGGTGGAGTCGCGTTCGGAGCTCTTCGCGGACATGCGGTTCCAGCGGGTGCCATCGGCCTCGCGTTCCCGCTGCCGGGCGGCACCTACCTGGTCGCCCACGGCGGCAGCACCGGTCCCTCGAACATGCACTCCCCCCAGGTCGCGCAACGATACGCGGTGGATCTGGTGAAACTGAACAGCGCGGGGATGCGCGCGCGTGGGATCTATCCGCAGGACCTCACGCGTCACGCGATCTTCGGCACGGAGGTGCTCAGCCCGTGCGCTGGCGTCGTCGTGACTGCAGTGGACGGATTGCCGGATGAGCTGAGTGCCATTCGCGACGGGAAGAGACCTTTCGGAAATCATGTGGTCGTTCGCTGCGGCGACGTGAACGTGACGATCGCGCATCTGCGGCAAGGCAGCGTCTCCATTCGTCCAGGCACAACGATCGTCACGCGGCAGCTCCTGGGCCGCACCGGCAACTCCGGACTCAGCTCGGAGCCACACCTGCACGTCCACGCTGAGCGGGGCGGGAACGCCGTGCCCATGCGATTTGACGGAGAGTGGCTGGTGAGGAACGATGTCGTCCGGCGGTGATCGATGAGCAGCGACCCCTTCATGCAGGCAGCCCTCGAAGAGGCTCGTCTCGGACTCGAGGAAGGGGGCATTCCCATCGGCTCGGTCCTGGTGCATGACGGCAGGATCATTGGGCGCGGACACAACCGGCGCATTCAGCGGGGCAGTCCGACGCTGCACGGCGAAATGGACGCGCTCGAAAACGCAGGACGCCTGCCGGCTCGTACCTATCGCGAGAGCATGATTTACACCACGCTTTCCCCCTGCGCAATGTGCACGGGCGCGATTCTCCTCTACGGCATTCCGCGCGTCATCGCCGGTGAGAATCGCACGTTCGTCGGCGAGGAGGAGCTGCTTCGTTCCCGCGGGGTCACTGTCGATGTCCTGCAGGATCCGGAGTGCATCGACCTGATGACGCGCTTCATCGAGACGAGTCCGCAGCTCTGGAACGAAGACATTGGCGAGTGAAGCAGTATCAGTAGGCAGGAGTCCCCGCCAAGCCGGGGCCTTCAGCTCCCTGCCTACTGCCTCCAAGCTCCTGCTTACTGCCTCCTGCCTCCTGCCGACTGCCTGCTCGCGCGCTCCTGCCCCTGATTTTCGGCGAGCCAGCTCATCGATCGGTGCACGCGGTCGTAGCCGCTGGGATGGTCGTAGAACAGCACTTCCTCAATCGGTCCTGGCGCGAGCTTCCGATAGGTCGACAGGCGCATGGCTACGGTCGCGAAGCCGTGAGGCTCACGCGAAGAGTTGATCGCGAACGCGTCCGCCTCGGCCTCAGCCTGCCGGATGATGGTGCTCGTCACCGGAGTCATGACGGTGATCAGGATGGCAAGGATGGCGACCGCCAGCGGCAGTCCCGCGGGATCGCCCCGGTCCGTGATGCCCCACCGGCTTCCCCAGCGCGCGATCGCAGCATCGAACAGTCTGCTGAGGACGAACAGCGCCAGCGTCAGGATGAGCGTCAGGTAAACCATCCCTCGAACAGTGTGGTTCAGGACGTAATGACCCATCTCGTGCGCCATCACAGCACGGATCTCCGGGAGAGAGGTCCGTTTGAGGAGGTTGTCGTTCAGCGAGATGCGCGTCGTGCCGAGCAGTCCGGATACGTTTGCGCTGACGCGCTTGGTCTGCCGCGACTGATCGACCACGTACACATCGTCGGCCGGGATCCTGTTCGCGCGGGCAAGGGAGAGCACTTCGTCGCGAACGCGGCCGGGTGGCAGAGGTGAGTAGTCGTTGAACAGAGGGGCAATGGCAATCGGCGCGATCAGGGTGACGAACATCATCGTGAGGAGCAGGATGCCGCTGGCCCAGATCCACCAGTTCCCTCCTGCGCGGCGGACCGCGGCATAGATGAGGGCGATCAGCGGCGCGCCGATCAGGACAGCCACGCCGAAGCCGGTCGCGGAGTCGCCTGCCCAACCACCGAATGTGAGGTTCGAGAGTCCGTATTGATGCTCGCGCACGTAGTCGGTGTAGATGCTCCACGGCAGCTCGAGGAGCATCGCCGCAATCATCCAGAGGACGGCGTACAGCATCGTGGAGAGCCACGGCCGCGACGAGATCCGCTGCGCAAGCTCACGCATGCGCCGCGACCAGCCGGTGAACAGGAGCAGTGCCGCGACGCCGAGGCCGTAGACGAGATCCCAGAGGGTGAGCCAGTAGCCACCCTCGAAGTACGCATCCGACTTCGCCCGCTGGGCGTCTGAGAGCACCGCGAGGTACGCGGCCGTGGCCCGATCCACCTCGAAGCCAGGCCCCGGTCTCGCCGCCTCGGGCACGATCAGCCCAGGGGGCAGCTCTCGCGTCTCCGGCGGTGTGGCGAAGAGGGGGAAGGCGAGCACGGCCAGAATCAGCGCGACAGGTTTCATTGGCGACCTCGACTGGATGGTACACGGCTGAGCCTCGAGTTCAGAGCTCCAGCCGGAGGGCTCGGTTCATCGTTCATCGTTCATCGTTGATCGTTCGTTAGAATGGACGGAGCCTGATGTCCTTCGTTCATCTCCATCTCCACACCGAATACTCCCTGCTCGACGGTGCCTCGCGGCCGGAGGACCTCGCGAAGCGTGTCGCGAAGGAGGGCATGCCCGCATGCGCCATCACCGATCACGGCAACATGTTCGGTGCGGTCGAGTTCTACCACGCCATGAAGAAGGAGGGCGTGAAGCCGATCATCGGGTGCGAGATGTACGTGGCTTACGGATCGCGCCACGACAAAGCCGGCGTCGAGGATGGGCAGGCGGACGCGGGCGCGAACAATCACCTGATCGTTCTTGCGCAGAACGACATCGGCTACAAGAATCTGGTCAAGCTCGTCAGCGCGGGTTACACGGAAGGGTTCTACTACAAGCCGCGCATTGACAAGGAGCTCCTTCGCGAACACCGAGAGGGGTTGATCGTCCTCTCCTCCTGCCTCAAGGGTGAAGTCTCGCAGAGTCTTGCCGGTGGGAACTGGCAGAAGGCGAAGGACGCCGCGACGACCTACCGGGACATCCTGGGGGCCGAGAATTTCTTCCTGGAGATCCAGGACCACGGCATCCCGGATCAGCAGAAGATCGTCCCGATGATGGCCCGTCTGGGCGAGGAAGTAGGTCTACAGCTCGTAGGAACGAACGACTCGCACTATCTCGACAAGTCCGACGCCTTCGCGCACGAAGTCCTGCTCTGCATCGGCACCGGCAAGACTCTGGGCGACGAGAAGCGGATGAAGTTCTACTCCGACGACTTCTACGTGAAGGGGCCCGATGAGATGCGCCGCGTCTTCGCGGACTACCCGGAGGCGGTCCACAACACCGTGCGCATCGCGGAGAGGATCAATCTCTCGCTCGAGGTCAAAGAGCATCATCTCCCGAAGTTCCCCGTTCCGGCCGGCACCACGCTCGCCGACCACTTTGCGCGCGTGGCACGGGCCGGTCTCGACAAGCGCCTGAAATCGATGGCGCATCTGTTCGCGGCGAAGCGGAAAAAGCACGAGCCGCAGGCGTACTACGAACGGCTGGAGCGCGAGATCGAGATCATCAAGAACATGGAGTTTCCCGGCTACTTCCTGGTGGTCTGGGACTTCATCAAGTTTGCCAAGGATCACGGCATCCCGGTCGGCCCGGGCCGCGGGTCGGCGGCCGGATCCGTCGTGGCCTGGGCTCTGGAGATCACAAACGTCGATCCCCTCGACTACGACCTGCTGTTCGAGCGCTTCCTCAATCCCGAGCGCATCTCGATGCCCGACATCGACCTCGACTTCTGCATGAACCGTCGCGGGGAGGTCATCGAGTACGTCCGGAAAAAGTACGGGGAAGCGAACGTCGCACAGATCATCACCTTCGGGACGATGGCCGCGAAGTCGGTCGTGCGCGACGTAGGCCGGGTGCTCGGTCATCAGTACGCCTTCGTCGACCGGATCGCGAAGATGATCCCGGGAGGTCCCGGCGTCACGCTCACCGACGCAAAGAAGGACTCTCCGCAACTCGCCGAAGCAATCAAGAACGACGACGAAGTACGCAAGATCATCGAGATCGGCGAGAAGCTGGAAGGCCTCTCGCGCCACGCCGGCGTGCACGCCGCCGGGGTGGTCATCACGCCCGAGCCGGTCACCAATTACGTTCCCCTGTATCGCACCAACCGCGACGAGATCGTGACTCAGTTCGACATGCGCGTGGTCGAGAAGATGGGTCTCGTGAAGATGGACTTCCTCGGCCTGCGCACGTTGACGGTGATCGACGATGCGATCAAGTCGGCCAGGTCCGTCGATGGCCTGGAGATCGACATCGACGCCATCCCCCTCGACGATGGCGAGGTTTTCCGTCTGTTCCAGGAAGGGCGCACCAAGGGCGTGTTCCAGTTCGAGTCCGGCGGCATGGTGGACCTGCTCCGGAAGGCGCGCCCGACGCAGTTCGAGGATCTCGCCGCCCTCAATGCTCTTTACCGGCCGGGCGCGCTCGACGCCGGCATGGTCGACGAGTACGTCCGACGCAAGAACGGCAAGACGGTGAAGTACCTCGTGCCGGCGATGAAGGAAGTGCTCGAGGAGACGTACGGCGTCATCGTCTACCAGGAGCA
The DNA here is from genome assembly GCA_031388865.1 of Acidobacteriota bacterium. Classification (GTDB taxonomy): domain Bacteria; phylum Acidobacteriota; class Thermoanaerobaculia; order Gp7-AA8; family Gp7-AA8; genus QHVT01. The sequence continues at coordinate 6,654 of JANMSA010001112.1, forward strand.
GGTGATGCAGATCGCGCAGAAGGTCGCGGGCCACTCGCTCGGACAGGCCGATCTGCTGCGCAAGGCGATGGGAAAAAAGGACGCTGCAGTGATGGCGGCTGAGCGCGCAGGCTTCGTCGACGGCGCGTCTGCGATCGGGTATGACAGGAAGAAGGCCAACGAGATCTTCGACTACATCGAGCCGTTCGCGCGGTACGGCTTCAACAAGTCGCACTCCGTAGCGTACGCGCTGGTCGCGTATCAGACGGCCTGGCTGAAGGTCCACTACCCGCGGCACTTCATGGCCGCGCTGATGTCCTCGGAGATGGACCGGACCGAGGCGGTGGTCAAGTTCATCGGGGAGGCGAAGTCGATGGGCATCGAAGTGATGCCGCCGGACGTCAACGAGTCGAACATGTACTTCACTGTGGTCGGCGCGAATATCCGATTCGGACTGGGCGCCGTGAAGGGAGTGGGGGAGAGCGCAGTCGAGTCGGTGCTCGAAGCGCGTCAGCGCATCGGCAGATACACCTCGCTGCTGGGATTCTGTGAGGAAGTGGATCTCAGGGCGTGCAACAAGAAGGTGCTCGAGGCTCTGATCAAGTCCGGCTCATTCGACTTTCTGAGCACGTCGCGTCGCGCGCTGTTCGAGCAGCTGGAGAACACGGCCGACTCCGCGCAGCGGGCCAGGGAGGAGAAGGAGCGCGGGCAGGTCAGCCTGTTCGGCGGCGGCGGTTTCGGCGCCCCCCTTGGCGGTTTGCAGCCCACTGCTGTGAAGGTGCGTCCAGAATGGCCGGAGGACGAGCGGCTCCGGTACGAAAAGGAAACCCTCGGCTTCTACATCACCGGCCATCCGCTGAATCAGTTCAACGACGAGCTGCGGATGTTTGCCAACGCGACGACCGACTCGCTGTACAAGCACATCGACGAAGTGATCAACATCGGCGGCATCGTGTCGCAGATGAAGAAGTCGAAGATCAAGAAGGGTCCGAATGAGGGGAAGATGATGGCCAAGTTCTTCCTCGACGATCAGGCGGGCACTGTCGAGGTCGTGGTCTTCTCCGAGCTTTACTCGAAGTACATGCGCTGGCTCGACAACGGTGTGGCGGTGCTCGTCACCGCGAGCGTCAAGGACACGGGCGGCCAGCAGACGGGACGATCGGCGTCATTGCAGAGCGCCGAACAATCTGCCCAGCAGATCGACGACGAATACGGCGGACATCCTGAAGCGCGGGCCGGCGTCAGTGCGTACGAGCTGCGGCTCGAAGACGCGGAAGACGATCGCGATCCGAAGGAGATCGAGCGCGAAAAGTATGGGGACCGTTCCGCCAACCTCGGCCTGTTCGGTTCCACGGAAACGGCCAGCACGACCGAATCCGTGGTCTCCAGTGGCGTGGCGGAATTGCAGTCTGCCGAGGCGCTTGCCGAAGACGATGCGTTCAATGATGCGGTCGAGGCGATTGCAGAAGAGCCTGGGCCGGATGATCGGCTGTTGCCGGCGAGCTTTGCGGCACACGCGGCCGCGTTTCACGAGACGCCGATCACTCCTGAGCTCTCGGCGCTCGAGATCGTCCTGCTCGACGGCATCCGCGAGAGAAAGGTCAAAGAGATTGCGCTCGAGGTCCCCTATGCGCGGATGTCCGACGAAACCGTGAGGAAGATCCGGGAGATCGTCGATGAGCATGCCGGCGAGATTCCGGTGACCGTCACCATCGTCGATCTGCCGGCGGAGCTGGCCCAGTCCACTGGACAGATGCAGATGAGGATCAAAGTGAACCATCACTTTCGCGTGCAGCCGGGACCAGCGCTGAATGCGGCACTGCGTGAAGTCCACGCCAGCGCCCGGTACGTGTTCTAGTGGAGGGTTTCATTCGTTCCTTACCATTCTTGCGGCCTTGAAGGCCGAGTCTCTCGCGGCAGAGAACGCTCCTCTGACGCTTGTCTCAGGTGCTGTCATCCCGAGCGCCCAGGTCCCTCGACTCACGCCCCTGGATGACAGCGTCTTAACGGATGGGCCAACTCTTTTCAGTGGTCCCGGCAGCCGAATGCCCACAACAACCAGCAACCAGGAACCAGCAACAAATGACCGCCTGGTGCGAAGGATCTCGCGGAGATACCGCTTCGTCTGGCCCAGGGCCTCGACCCTGTATACTTGCGCAGGTCTTGTCATCTCTACCTCCAGGGGGCGCGATGGGTGCGATTCGAGCGACAGCTGTCGCCGGGCTGATTCTGATCGGTGCGGGCGTGGCGGCAGCAGAGTGCGTTACGGGCGTGCGCTTGCTCTCGACGAGCGCGAGCGTTCCGAATCTCGTCGCCGGCCCCATCGCCTGGAGCGGCAACGTCCTCGCGGTCGTCAAGACTGAGGAAGGTGTTCCTGGCGCCGTCTCGGTTGCCATCTACGGCGACGGGATGGAGACCATCGAGCCTGACCGTTTCGTGGCCAGTGACGCCCGTTCTTTCTATGCACTGATCTGGACCGGCACGGAGTTCGGTCTCTTCTACCGCAATACCAGCCAGGGTCTGAACCTGCAGCGGCTGACCATGCTCGGCACGCCGGTCGGCGCGCCGATTGCCATCACTCCGGGACGGCCAGTTTTCGCCGGTGACAGGGTCCAGGTTCGATGGAGTCCGGTGCATGACGCCTACGTCGTCGTCCGCTTCGTCTCCCAGAGCAACGCGCGTGGTCTCTACATCACGATGATCGAGAAGAACGGATCGCAGCGATCCGATCGTCCTGTCTTCGTGGAGGTGGCGCAGTCGTCCCCTGTGGCCTTGGGCGTCACCGGCGCGGGCGTCATCGGCGTGGTCTTCGTGACCACGAACGATCAAATCGCCCTGGCCATCGCCCGCGGTTCAACCGATTCGCCGGTGGTCCGCCAGCTGCTCTCTGGAGCGCCCGAACAGATCGTCGTCGCTGCGCGCAATGAGCAGTTCATCGTCGTGCGGACGGCTCTCAGCAGCGGAAAGAGCGTGATCCGCTGGCTCATCGCCGATCCATCCCATCAAATCGTCAGACCCGACGCGCTGCTCGTCGCAATACCGGGTGATGATGTGCATCCGCAGGAGCTCGTCATCACGGACGACGAGCTGGCGCTGTCCTACGTCCACTCTCCGATCCCGATCGAGACGCTCGATGACACCTTCCGGCTCCGTCGTTTCACATTCACGGGTGCCCTCATCGGCGACACGATGTTCGCAGCCACGGACTTGAGCGCAGCGCGTGCAGTGACGCCGTATCCCTTCGTCTGGACCGGTACTTCCTACATCGCTGCGCCGGTGCGTGCGTCGTCCGATCGGCTCAATTCCTATCTCGTGCGCTACTGTCCCCTGCGCGTGGAGATCCTCGGCCCGCGAGTCGTGCTCGCCGGCGACACCGTGACCTTCGCGCCCTCACCAGATGGGGGTGTCCCCGGATATACGTACGAGTGGAGATTCAGCCACGAGTCGCGCGTTGAGCGCGGCACGGTGACACCGGTGCAGCGCACCTTCACCGAGACGGGGACGTACACAGCCACGCTGACCGTCACCGACAGCACCGGCGTAGTAACGACCACGACCTTCACTTTCGAAGTGGTCAAGCTTCGCCGGCGGGGCGTGCGGAACTAGGAGCTCCTCCAGACGACGAGAGCATCGGCACCGCGATGCTTACTTCGGTTCGCAGCCTGTTAGCGCAACAGGGCGATGAATTCGTCCGCGGGAACCGGACGCGTGATCAGGTATCCCTGGAACTGATCACAGTCGTGAGAACGGAGAAAGTCGGCCTGGCCCGTGTTTTCCACTCCCTCGGCGATCACCTTCAGACGGAGGCTGTGTGCCATGGCGATGATCGCTTTGACGATGGCGGCGGCGTCGGGATCGGTGGGCGTGTCCCGTACGAACGACTGGTCGATCTTGAGCGTGTCGACGGGAAACCGCTTCAGGTAGCTCAGTGAGGAGTGCCCGGTCCCGAAGTCGTCGAGAGAGATTCCGATGCCCAGCTTCTTGAGGTCGTACAGCACGCGGATGCTGGTCTCGGGGCTGAGCATCGCGCCACTCTCGGTGATCTCGAGCTCCAATAGCGCCGGCGGATATTTCGTCTCCTCGAGCACCGTGCGGACCGTGTTCACGAGATCCGACTGCTGCAGTTGCGTCACCGATAGATTGACCGCGAGGGTGAGGCCATCGAATCCCTGGTCATGCCACTTCTTCACCTGGCGACAGGCCTGACCAAGAGCCCACGACCCGATCGGAACCATCGTTCCCGTGCTTTCAGCGATCGGAATGAACGTGGCCGGCGGGATGGACCCCATCTGGGGGTGCTTCCAGCGGAGCAGCGCCTCCATCCCCGCGATCCGGTTGGTGCCGAAGTCGACGATCGGCTGATAGTGGACCTCGAGCTCGTCGTTCGCGAGCGCCTTGCGAAGACCATGTTCGAGGGCGATCCGTTGCAACGCTTTCGCGTTCACCTTCGCGTTGAACAGCTGGTAGTTGTCGCGCCCCAGCTCCTTGGCCTGGTACATGGCGGTGTCGGCATTCTTGATCAGCGTTTCGGCGTCAGAGCCATCGTCCGGGTAGACGCTGATGCCGATGCTGGTCGTCGTGAAGAACTCGCGTCCCTCGATATGGAACGGGTAGCGAATCGCATCGATGATCTTCCCTGCAATGGGCGCGACATCCTCTGAGCGGGTCAGGCGGGGCAGGAGGATCGTGAACTCGTCGCCGCCCAGGCGGGCCACGGTGTCGCTGTCACGAACGCACGCCTCGATGCGCGCACCCACCGCCTGCAGGAGTTGATCGCCGATGTTGTGGCCGAGAGAGTCGTTGATGACCTTGAAACGATCGAGGTCGAGAAAGAGCACCGCCAGACCAGAGTCCTCACGGTGCGCGTGCGACAACGCCACGGTGAGCCTGTCCTTGAACAGCAGGCGATTGGGGAGGTTGGTCAGGGCATCGTGATACGCGAGGTGCTTGATCTGCTCCTCGGCGTACGTCCGCTCGGTGATGTCGCGCACGACGCACACCATGCTGCCGTCGCCGGAGATCGAGGTGAGAGAGATCTCCTGCGGGAAGTTCACCCCGTCCATGCGCAGGCCCGAAGCCTCGCCACGCCAGCGGCCACGTTGGATCACCGTCGGCACGATCGAGGTAATGAAGCGCACCTGCTCGTGTGGTTCATACAGATCGCACAGGTTGCGGCCGATCATGGCTTTGGGAGAGGGATAGCCATAGAGGCGTGCCAGGGAGTCGTTCGCATAAGAGAAGTCGAGGCGCTCGTCGAGGATGCCGATACCGTCCATCGAGGCCGTCACCGCCGCAGACTGGCTCCTCAGCATCTCCTCTGCCTTCTTGCGCGCAGTGATGTCGGTTGCCACGTGCAGGTAGCCTGTAGGGGATGTGCTTTCGTCGCGCAGTGCTGTGACGGAGACGGAGACGATCACCAAATCGCCATCGGTCCGGACATAGGTCCACTCATGCTCGCCAACCGCGTCGTGGAGGGCGGCCTGTCCCCCCACGACGACGGTCATCGACCGCAGACCGATCATCTCGGAGGCTGCGTAGCCGAGCATCCGTTCCGCCCCCGTGTTGAACACCGTGATCGTTCCCTCGGCGTCGGTGGCGATGATGGAAACGCGAGTGGCCGCGTCGAGGACTTCCTTCCGCTGCGCATTGGCCGCAGCGACAGATTCGGCGGCGTGCCGGCGCTCTGTGATGTCGTAGACGAAGCCTTCGAAGTACACGATGCCGGGGGCGCCCGACTTCACTGCGTGGGCGTTGAGCTCCACCCAGATCGGGGTGCCGTCCTTCCTCTTCCACTGCAGCTCGATGTGATTCGCGTAATTGAACGGCTCGAAGCGAAGGATGATCTCCTCGCGCTGGTCGGGGTCGTAATAGACGTCGCGCTGGAGGTTTCTCGTGAGCAGTTCGTCCGCCGAGTCGTACCCGAGCATCCGCGCCAGTGTGAGGTTTGCCGTGACGATGCTCCCGTCGCGAGTGGACTGATAGATGCCCACCGGCGCGTAATCGAAAATGACCCGGTATTTCTCCTCCGACTGTTGCAGCGCCTGCTCGGCGCGCCGCCTCTCGGTGATGTCGTTGACGATGGAGTAAAGCAGTTTCCGGCCACCGACTTCGACCGGCCCGGAGTGAATCTCCACGTCCCGGACCTCGCCGTTCGCTTTCATGTGACGGAAGTAGAAGAGGCTGACCTCCTGGGAGACCGCGAGGGACATGTCCTGGGGAATGTGCGCTTCGCCACGCACATTGATGTCCCGGACGCGCATGCCCCGCATCTCTTCCCGGGTATAGCCGTAGTAGTCGCAGGCAGCCATGTTTGCGTCGACGAAGGTGCCGTTGGCCGGGTCGATGAGGAGCTGCACAGCCCGGGTGTTTTCGAACATCTGCCGGTAGCGGCGTTCGCTCTCGCGAAGCGCATCGTCCTTCCGTTTTTGTTCGACAGCCGAGGCCACGTGCTGCGCAACGAAGACCAGGATCTCCTTGTCGCGCTCCGTGTAGCGCGTCGCCTCCGTATACGACTGCGCAACGATCGCGCCCCAGGTGGAGCCGCCACTCGTGAGCGGCGCGCCCAGCCAGTCGATGCAGGCAGCACCGACGGCCTCCACCTCGCCTGAGCGCACCAGCCGCTGGAAGACATCGGGCGTGGCAAGGAGCGGTTCGCCTGTGCGCATCATGTGCGCCGTCAGACCGCGCACGCCCCCCTCAGGAGGGAGAGGGTCGAGCTCGTCGACGAAGTAGGGGAACGCCAGCTGGGAGGTGGCCGGATCGAACGTCGCTACGTAGAAGTTCGGGGCGTTCATCAGTTCGCCGATCACGCCGTGCACCGCGGCATAGAGTGCGTCGATGCTTTCGGCTTCGTGGCTGAGTCGCGCGATCCGGAAGAGCGCGGCCTGCAGGCGCTCCGCCTTCACCGTCTCGGTGATGTCGCGAAAGTACCAGGCGCGACCCCGGATGGTGCTGCCCACGACGATCGGTGTCGTGGCGCGGCTGAGGATCCGTCCATCCTTGAGCGGGACGGCATCGTCCATCCTGACCTCGAACGGGTGTTCGTAGAGATAGTTCACCAGCTCGATGAATGAGCCCCATTCGGCGACCGCCTCGGCCGCGTAGCCGAGCAGAGTATTGTCGTCGGCATGCGCAGCGATGGCGGCAGGGATGCCCCAGATCTCGAGGAAGCGCCGGTTGTACGAGAGGATGCGGCCGGCGTGATCGACCACCAGGATGCCGTCGAGCGTCGACTCCTGCTGTGCGCGCAGGATGGCGACGGTCGTGCGCGATTCTCCAGCCAGCCGTACGCCGCGCCGCATCACCCTCTCCAGTAGACGCCGGGCGCCCTGCAGGCGCGAGCGAACCGCCTCGGGAGGCAGGGAAGTGGCGTCCGTTGGAAGGGTCATTTGAGGATTACCGCAGCTTGATGGAGAGAATTCTTGTGTAGGAACTAATGAGTCACTAGATCAGTCACCCGGAACGCCGTGACTTCTGAAGTGCTGCCACTGACCGAAGGCCCGGTAAACGAAGAGGGCGATGTAGATCCCCACGAAGAACTGGCCTGTTTTGATCGCAGCGACCACTACCAGCCCCCCCACGATGATCGCGATCCAGATGGCGATGATGAAGGCCGTTCGCTCGGTGAGAAACGTGCGAAAGAAGTCGCGCGTCGCATGACCGCCGTCCAGCGGAGGCACGGGGATCAAGTTGAAGATCCCCCAGAACAGGTTCGCTTGCACCATGCGCGGTACGAGCTCCACCAGCATCCGGTCCGTCTGTACGACTGACACGTGCCCGAGCGCCCAGTAGGCTAGAGCGCACACCCCGAAACTCGACAGAGGCCCGGCGAGGCTGATGAACATGTCCTGCCACGGCCGCGCCCGGCGCTGATTCATCGTGACGCCACCCATCCCAGTGAGGAGGATCTGGCTCGACCCGAACCCGAACACTCCGATCATGGCAGCGTGCGCGAGCTCGTGAATGAGCACGCTCAGGAACAGGATCGGGATCCACAGCAACGCGTAATGAACCCCCTGGGCGGGGTTGTAGTTCATCACGACGAAGAAGAGAACCAGAAAGACGAAGTTGAAGTCGACGTCGATCGAAGTCCCGCGGATGGAGCCGAGGTGGAGCATCGGCGCGACGGTACCACGGTCCGAGTGCGCTGACTTGCCGCCGTGCGCCCTACTGAAACGCCGGCCAGGGCGCAGGCCGAGCCAGCAGAAAACCCTGACCCTCCTGGATGCCCAGCTCGCGGCAGATCGTCAGCTGCCCCTCGGTTTCGATCCCCTCGGCAATCGTCCGCGCGCTGATGGTCTCCGCACAGCGGGCGACCAGTTCGACGAGCCGCCGCCGGATCGGATCGTTCTCCACGTTGTGAAACAGCGAATGACCCACTTTCAGGTAGTCCGGCTGCAGCTCGACGATCGCCTCGAG
>JANMSA010000011.1:0-3326 GCA_031388865.1 Acidobacteriota bacterium
CCCGCCTGCCGTTCGCCCGTGTCGCGCTCGCCGTTGCCGTTCGCATCGACGAACGTCTGCGAGCCGATGCGTCCCAGCGCCATCGCCAGCCGCCCCCGATGCAGCGCGTTGGGATGCGCAGCCCATTCAGCGGCCAACACCAAATCGAACTCGCGCCGGTCCTCGAGCGCGAGGATCCGCGCCTCCTCCTCAACGGTGAGTCCGTGCGGCGCCGTTGCCACCGGCGTGGGCGCAGGAGCGGGGACGGTGGTGCAGGCCACGAGGAAGGGGAGGAAAAGCAGCAGAGGCTTGCGCATACGCCGGTGATTCTATTGGAGGCGGGGCTCATTACTCAGGGCTCAGTCCCACCGGCCCGACTGAGGCTCTCCGCCCTCCTATCTGAGCCCTGATCCGCGAGCACTTCCGGCCAAGCCGATTGCGCGAGGTTGGTTTGTGCCACGGATCACAGAGGGGTTCAGACTGTGCTGCAGTTGTCGCGACTCGGACATCGAGTCTCCAAGGCGGGTTTCCAGCCACTGCCAGCCACGGAATTCGCGCACCCTGCCGAGCCAGCGTGCTCATGCGGCGTGATCGACGTCACCCGTGGAGTGTGCCGAGCATCCTCGGGCTCGGGTCCATCCTGGTGTCTACTTCCGCTGGGAACCATTCGCGTAATGGCAGCACGAAGTCTTTCGGAAGGACGCGCACAGTTCGGCGTGGACTTTCATCTCAAACACGGCGAGCGCGACGCAGTTGACGAACACCCCGCTCACGGAAGGGAAGAGCTACCTGTACCTTGTTCGTGCCTATGACGCCGCGGGGAATCGCTCGGCGGACGGCAATTACGACCTGGCGACGACGATGGACTTCACCGACTCACAGCTCACCGCGACGACGATGGTTCGCGCGAAGCACATCATCGAAGTGCGGGCGGCGGTGAATGCGATTTGCACGTATGCCGGGGCTAGCTTGTGTCCTTTGCTTCCGTTCACCGGCGCTGCCCTGGATGAGACGGAAGTGAAGAAGCAGGCCATCAAGGCGAGCGACTTCATCGATGCTCGGAATCAGATCGCCTCGCTCCGTTCGATGATTGGCGCGTCGGCTGCGACGTTTCGCGAGACGCCGACGGTCGAAATGACCGTCCGGATTATCCATATGGAAGACCTCCGCGCAGGTGTCAATTGAGCGGACCGATCGCCACACTGATCTCGCGCAGGATCCACTTTGTTCGCGGTACCTTCGAAGAAAGGTCGGGTGCTGTATGAAGCTGGGAATAGTTGGCCTGGTGCTCGCGGGCGTCTTTTCTTCCCCAGCACTTAGCGCAATCACCGTAACACCGTCCGTGCCAACGCCGGCCGACACGATCACGATCGGTGTGGAGTCATTCCCCGCGGCGTGGGGAAGCGTTACTTCCGCTTCGATCGCCCGGCTCGGCAATACCTTCGCAGTCCAGCAGAACGTTGAGATCGTCTGCAGCCCGATACCTCCGCCCCCGGGCGTTCCGAGTCCCTTCCTCAGATCGGAATTCGTGGTAGGACCGCTCGCGCCTGGCACATACAACGTAAACGCCATCGTCAACGCGACGACGTGTGGGCGAACACCGTATACCCAGACGGCGTCGTTCTCGGTTACTTCGGCCGCAGCAGTGCCCATGCTCGATGGGGTGGTCTTGCTTCTGCTCGGTGTCGCCCTGGCAGCGACAGCACTCGTGACGCTGAACGTGAGAACGTAAGTCGGGCCGGCGAGGGCAGCGAGTAGCAGTGTCTGGACTACATTTGTGCCGCACCCCACGCTTACGCTGGGCGGCGACAGCCATCGAGACAGTCAAACCGGGTGCATCCCGCTCGAGCAGAGGAACTCTCGTACTCCTCGAGTAGCACTGGAGAGGCCATCATGAACCTGAGAGCGGCCAGCCGATTACTCGCCGTGTCCATTTCCTGTGCGGCGTTTGGCGCCGTCAGCGTAACACCGCCCGCTCCCACGTCGACCGACACGATTGCGATCCGTGTCGAGAATGCTTTCGGGGCAGAGGCGAGCGTCGCGTCCGCGAGCATTATGCAAGTTGGCACCTCGTTCGTGATCCAGCAGAACGTTAACTTTATCTGTAGTCTGCCGAGCAACCCCATCGTCGCTTCCGAATTCCAGGTCGGGCCTCTTGCGGCGGGCTCATACACCGTTACGGTCAATATCAGTTTCGCGGACCCACTCTGCCGTCCGCGGTCGCCGATCACGCAGACGGCCGCCTTCACGGTCGGTCCAGGTGCAGAGGTACCGGCGCTCGACGGACCCGGGTTGCTACTCCTCGGTGTAGTTCTCGCCGCGACCGGGTTGCTGGTGTTGCGGGTCAGAACATAGCGCAAGAGACCCCTCGAAGCGGGGCAGCGGCGTACGCGATTCGCACCGATGCGCACCGCCGCCGCCCTTGGTGAGAGTCTCACTGCAGCCTTATAGTTTCGTGGAACGGAGCGGGTTCATGTCGTTGCGAACTGTAGTGCTACTAGTTCTCCTTGTCGCGAACGAGGGCGGATCCCAGACTGTTTGGGGTCCGGCTGTGTTCATACCGACCTCGCCCACGAGTCAGAACGGCATAGTGGCCCGGTTCGACATCCCATGGGGATGCTCTGGGCGTGCCTCAACCGTCGTGGCCGGCTCACTCGTTACGACGACTGTGATGATCATCGGGTGTATCACGGGACCACCCACTTCGCCAGGTCTACTCGACGACGACTTTGGCCCCTTGCCAGCGGGTACCTATACGTACGAGATCTATTTCGTTTATCAAAGTTCTCCGACAGAGTTCAGATCGCGGCAAACGCTCGTGGTCGCCGATCCGCCCGCGCCCATTCCCCTCTTCTCAGGTTGGGCACTCGTCGCGCTGGGTGTAACGCTAGCTCTTGTCGCGTTCCTTCGCATGGACTTTGCCTGAAGCACGCGGACGCTGGCGAAGGAGCTGGGAGTGTCCCGCGGGCTCAGGGCTCAGGGAGTCAGGGCTCAGGGCTCAGGGCTTAGGGCTCAGGCCACCGCCCCACCTGGTGCCCTCTGAGCCCTGAGCCCCGAGCCCTGAGCCCTGAGCCCTGATGCTAACCTCCTCCCCGCATGACCGGGCTCGCCATTGACGTCGAACATCTGGGCCGCCGCTATGGGCGGCGGTGGGCGTTGGCCGACGTCACGTTCCGAGTCCCTTCCGGCACCGTCATGATGGTGTCCGGACCGAACGGCTCGGGCAAATCGACGCTGCTGCGTGTGCTTGCTACGGCGATCCGTCCCGACCTCGGCAAGGCCACCGTTCTCGGCTTTGACGTGCTGCGCGACCGCGAAGACGTGCGCAAGGGCGTGGCTCTCCTGAG
>JANMSA010000013.1:0-8790 GCA_031388865.1 Acidobacteriota bacterium
TGGGCGAGGTGCTGACGGTCTTCCTGGGTGTGGTCGGGGCGGGAGTGATCGGGCTGACGGGCGCCGGCGGCGCAGTGGTGCTGCCGCTGCTCGCGACGCAGATCCTGTGGATCAACCTGTGCCTTCTCCCCCCCCCGCAGAGGGGAGGAGGTGCCCCTTCGGCTTCGCTCAGGGCAGGCTCCGGCGGATGAGGGGTCGCTCCGTGCCATTCACGAGGCTCGTGCCGGCTGCGACGCGTGTCATCACCACTTCCATGGCAGTCCCCTGCCGTTGGACCGCTTCCGAGATGACAGCGTCTTACGGAATGGGCCAACTCTCTTTTCATCAGACTCACGTTCTTCGCCCGAGAAGCGCTTTCTGCCGCGCGGACTGCTAGGGGTAGTCGCGCGTCCCACCAGCGGTCCACGGTCCGCACCGTGCGATCCGCCACGCGGCCATCGTCGCGCCCTTCGCGAAGCCGTACCGTGCGACCGCCTCGCGCCCGTACGCGGAGCAGGTCGGCTGGAAGCGGCATGTCACGCGGCCGCGCAGGTGAGGTGAGACGTGCGCGCGATATTCGTCGATGATCAGGAGAGCGCCGCGCGCGGCAAAGCCGCGGCCGTGCGGCACAGCGAAGTCGTGCACCGCGATGACCAGCAGGATCGCCAGCGCGATCAGTCGGAACCTGGGCATGCGCTTCATGTCAGCCTGTCATCCGCTCTTCTCCGCGGCCTTGGCGTCGTTCCACAGGCGATCCATCTCCTCGAGGGAGAGCTGATCGAGGTTCTGGTCACGTCCGCGCACGGCCGATTCCATCGAGCCGAAGCGGCTCATGAACTTCCGGTTCGTCGACTGCAGCGCCTCTTCGGGATTGACGTTCACCTTGCGCGCGATGTTGGCGATCGTGAAGAGGAGGTCGCCGATCTCTTCGTGCACGTGTGCGGCATCGCCTGTTGCAACGGCCTCGCGAAGCTCGGCGAGCTCTTCGTCCACCTTGTCGAAGACGTCTTCCGTCCGCCGCCAGTCGAATCCGACGCGCGATGCCTTCTCCGTGAGTCGCGACGCCTTGAGCAGCGCTGGCATGGACTGCGGCACTCCGGCCAGCAGGCTCTTGTTCTCCGCCTTCCTCTCCTCCTGCTTGAGCTTCTCCCAGTTCACCAGCACCTCTTCGGCATCGGCAGCCTCGACGTCGCCAAACACGTGAGGGTGACGACGCATCAGCTTGTCGTGAATGGACGTGATGGAGTCGTAGATGTCAAAGGTTCCTTCCTCCTTCGTGATCTCCGCGACGAACACAGCCTCCAGCAGGAGATCGCCCACCTCCTCGAGCAGAGCCGCACGGTCCTGGCGGTCGATCGCGTCCACGACTTCGTAGGCCTCTTCGATCACGTAGGGCTTGAGATCCGGCAGCGTTTGCTTGCGGTCCCAGGGGCAGCCATCCGGGCCACGCAACCGCGTCATGAGGTTGACCAGATCGTCAAAAGAACGCTTCATGAAGGCATTCTAAGTGGGCGGTTGAAAGTTGGCGGGTCGACGGATGAGTGGAGCGCCGCGAAGTCCGGCAAACCCGCCACCGGCCACCGCTCACTTTTGTTAGCATGACCGCAGACGTCCATGCCCAGCCAGGTCCTCATCGTCGCCACGGAGCATGCTCCCGGCAGACCCGCGGAGAACGCAGGCTGATGGTGCGTGACCTCGAGCACGATACGCCCGTTCGCGCACGCTTCGCCGCTGAGGAGCGGGACCGTTTCCTCTCCGGCGTCCTGGAGTCGTTCACCGGGACGCTCGAGCTTCGCGAGGTGCTGCGGCGCATCGTGACGGTGACGCGGGAGGAGCTGGGCGCCGATCGAGCGTGGCTGCTGCATCCGGTAACCGAGCAGACCGAGTTTGCGAAAATGGCGTTCTCCGCCGGGTGGGAAGGGGACGGCGTTGCCGGCGACAGGGAACCCGTGCCGCTGTCGAGGTCGCAGGGTCTCATTCGGAAGGCGATGGCGTCTTCCCGCCCCGTGGTCGTTGTGGCCGGCGATGATCTCGATCCCGAGCTGGCGGAACGCTTCCAGATCCGCTCGGCGATGGTGCAGATCCTGCGGCCGCGCGACGAAGACTCGTGGGCGTTCGGCCTTCATCAGAGCAGTGACGTGCGCGAGTGGACAGAGGAAGAGATCACGCTCTTCGGGGAGATCGGACGCTACGCGACCCTCGCCCTCAACAACGCGCTGCTGTACCACCGCGCCGTTCGCGAGATGGCGAAGGTCAACGCCATCCTCGCGTCCGTCGTGCTTTCACGCGACGTCGCGGAAGAACGGCAGAACGCCGAGCGGGAGGTATGGCGCCGGCGGCGCGCGGAGACGCTCGCCAACCTCGGCCTGGAGATGGTGGCCTTGGCTCCGAGCTTTGACAACCTCGACGATCCTGCACTTCGCATCGCACAGTCGGTGAACGGCACCGTCTGTATTTTTCTCTATCACGCGCTCAGCGGCGCGCTCGAGCTGGTGGGCTGGGGAACGGTGGAGAAAGAACTGGAGCAGTATCGCGACTACTTCATGTCACACCCCTACCGGCCGGGGGAAGGACTTCCAGGTACGGTCTTCAACATCGGCCGGCCGCTGCTTTTCTACGAGGTCCGAGGCGATGCGCTGCAGGACTTCTCGCGAGACGATGACGAACGGGCGATGAGGAAAGGGCTGCACGAGCAGAGTCTGATCGCGTATCCGATCGAGTCGTATGGGGAGCGCATCGGCGCGGTGGTCATCTCCCAATCCGACCCGCGCCGGAACTTCGACGCAGAGGATCTCGAGTTCGCACAGTCGGTAGCGGAACGCATCGGCGCGGCCAGCAACATCCATCGACTCACGCGCAGCGCCCAGGACGGGCATCGCGCCGCCGAGGAGCTTGCGCGCCGGGAAGTGGATGCGCGCGTCCGTTTCGAAGCAGTGCTCGAGACCGCACCGATCGGCATTGCCGTGTTCTCTGCCGACGAGCTTCGCTTCGAGCTGGCCAACGCGCGCTTCCTCGGGTTCGCCCTGCAGTTCGGACGGATCTCCGACGACTCGAAGATCGTCGGCCTCCGCGCGGCCGAAGTCATTCCCGGGTTCGAGGCGATGCTCAAGCAGGTTGCAGACTCAGGGGAGCCGCTCGTCGACGAAGAGCTGCTCATCGGCGAGCGTTCCATCAACCGCGTCATCTCCCCGGTGCGTGGACGTTTCTCCGGCAGCACCCAGAGTCTGACCGTGCTCGTTCAGGACGTCACCGATCAGGTGCGCGCGCGTCGCGAGATCGAGAATCTGGCTACGATGATGGCCGAGCGCTCCGCGCGCCTGGACTCGATTCTGGGCTCCATGACGGACGGCCTGTGGGTCTATGGAGTGAACGGCGAAGTGGTGGACGTGAATCAGGCCGGCGTGAACATGTTCGGGCTCGCATCCCGCGCCGAGGCGATCGAGAACGGCTCGTTCTCGCGGTTGCATCTCCGCGATTCGGAGGGACGTGCAATCACGGATTCCGACATGCCGTACACCCGCGCGCTCGCCGGACATACGGTGCCGGACTACCTCGCCATGGGAAAGCACCTCATCACCGGTCGGGACCTCGATCTGTCCATCGCCGCAGCGCCCATCGAGAGCGGAGGAGTCGTTGGCGCCGTCCTTGTGATCCGCGACATCACCGCGCTGCAGGAGCTCGATCGCAAGAAGGACGAGTTCCTGTCCGTGGCCTCGCACGAGCTCCGGACGCCGCTCACGACGATCAAGGGGTATACGCAACTCCTCGCGCAGACCGTCGATGACTTGAAGCCCCAGGAGCGTGCCACCTACATCAACGCCGTCCTCGGCGAGATCGAGCGGATGATGGGCCTCATCTCCGAACTGCTCGACGTCTCGCGCATCGAGACCAACCGGCTGCAGATCCACCCGCAGTCCATCCGCTGGCTGGACTTCATCCGCGCCCGCGTCTCCGCGTTTCAGGTGCAGCATCCCACGCGCTCGATCCGCACCGACGTGGCCAACCAGGAGGCGATCGTCGTGGCCGATCCCGATCGCATGCGACAGGTCGTGGACAACCTCCTTTCGAACGCTCTCAAATACTCGCCGGACGGGACCGACATCGATCTGCGCGTGGAGCTCGCCGAATCCGCGGTGCTCACATCGGTCACCGATCACGGCATCGGAATCCCTCGCGACGAGATCCCGCAGCTCTTCGAGCGCTTTCACCGTGCCCGCAACGTCTCCAGCCGTTATTACGGAGGGCTGGGTCTCGGCCTCTATATCTCCCGCGCCATCGTGGAAGCTCACGGCGGGACCATTCGCGTGGAGAGCGTCGAGGGCGAAGGTTCTACGTTCACCGTGCGGCTCCCGGTCGTGTAGGGAACGGACGTTTGCCGGCGGTGGGCGCCGGCATTGACGACTGCTGGCCAGTTGACCGCGATGCCGCGGGGCTTTGCGTGTGTCAATCAACCCAGCCCGCTCGTGACGCGCTCACGCTGCCATCACGCCTCCGGCGTGGCGAGACCTCAATCGCTACGCGCCACTGCTGGCCTCTGTTCCATTCCCGTTGCGTGCCCATCTCTTTACAGGTCCTTCACCTTCACTGCCTGAGCCCTTTTCCTCCGGTGCCTAGAGTTGCGCCAAGGAGAAACGGTTCCATGAAGCTGAAAGCAATGCTCATCGCCATGGTGATGCTCGCGAGTGCACCGCTATACGCCGATGACGCGCAGGAGACGCCCCCGGCCGATCAACCGGCCCAGTCGCCACAGACGGAACAGCCTGCCGGCGAACCGGGCTCGGACGAGTTGCCACAGGAGAAGCCGGCGGAAGACGTCGCCGGTCGCGTCGATAGTCTCACCGAAGCATTCACGGAGACGCGCAACATCGTCGAGGCGCTCAGCAAGCTCAAAGTGACCGGCTATCTCCAGGCGCAGTTCGTCGATGACGAGCGTTCGAAAGATGAACTGGCCACCGCCACCACCACCCGCAACCTCAACCAGTTCTCGGTTCGGCGCGCGCGTGTGAAGTTCACGTATCAGATGACGCCCACGTCGCGCTTCGTGCTGCAGCCGGACGTCACCAGCTCCGGCGTGACGCTCAAGGACGGCTATGCCGAGCTGACCGAACCGTGGACCACCTGGAAGCACACCCTCACTGCCGGTCAGTTCAACTGGCCGTTCGGTTACGAGATCATGTACTCGTCCAGTTCGCGCGAAGTGCCGGAGCGCTCCCGCGTGGTGCGCACGCTGTTTCCCGGCGAGCGCGACCGCGGCGTGATGCTGTCCGGACTGGGACTCGGCGAGCGCCTCAGCTATCGCGTGGCGCTGGTCAACGGCACCGGCACCGTCCAGTCTTTCGACTTCAACCAGCAAAAGGACATCGTCGGTCGCGTGGGCTACTCATTTGGCGCGTTCGATGTCGCCGGGTCCGCGTACCGCGGCGAAGACCTCGTCGCCACCGCAACCAACGCCAAGGGCGTCAACTTCGACAAACAGCGCGTGGGTGTGGACTTCCAATGGGTGACCCCCGTCCCGGGTCTCGGCATCCGCGGGGAGTACCTCACCGGCACTCAGGCACCTTCATCGGGCACGACCCGCACGAAGTCCCACGACATCGACGGCTGGTACTTCTATGCAATCCAGAACCTCGGCACGCGGCATCAGCTGGTGGTTCGTCTCGACGAATACGATCCCGACACCGACGTCGACGGCAATTCCATCCGCACCATCAACCCCAGCTACATCTTTCACTGGGACGCGCACAGCAAGGTGATGGCCTCGTACGAGACGATCAAGACCGAGCGCAACGACCCGGACGACAACGTGTTCACGCTTCGTTACCAGTTCAGCTTCTAGGAGATCCTCATGAAGAAAGTTCTCATTGCCCTGCTCCTCGCCACGCCGTTGTTCGCCGCGAAGCCGCTCTCGATCAAAGGCTCCGACACGATGGTGATCATGAACGCGCGCCTGGCTGAGGCGTTCATGAAGAAGTATCCCGCCACGACGATTCAGGTCACCGGCGGCGGCTCCGGCGTCGGAATCGCTTCGCTGATCAACGGCACCGTCGACATCGCGGCTTCGTCGCGCCCCATCAAGACCAGCGAAGTGGACAAGCTCAAGCAGCGCTTTGCGACCGTCGGGTACTCCTATCCGATCGCGCGTGACGGTCTGTCGGTCTACCTGCACGCCTCGAATCCGGTCCGGGAGCTGACGCTCGCGCAGATCCGCTCGATTTACATCGGAGCGTTCACGAACTGGAAGCAGGTCGGGGGCAAAGACGCGACGATCATCGTGTATTCGCGCGAGAACTCCTCCGGCACGTACACCTACTTCAGAGACAACGTCCTCATGGGCAAAGACTTCGGGCCTCGCGCCCAGACCCTGCAGGGAACCGCCGCGGTGGTGAACGCGGTGGCGAACGACCCGAACGGCATCGGCTACGGTGGCGCGGCCTACGCGAAGGGCATTCGCTTCGCGGCCGTGAAAAAGGACGCGAACAGCCCGGCCATCCTGCCGAGCCTGGAGACGGTCCGCAACGGGCAGTATCCGATCACCCGCTTCCTTTATCTCTACACGCGCGTGAAGCCTGGTAAGGAGATGAAGTCGTTTCTCGACTGGGCGATGGGAGCGGAAGGGCAGCAGATCGTGTCGAAGGTCGGGTATTTCCCGATCAAATAGACCGATAATCGCCGCCCATGCCCCGGACCCGCATCGCGGCGATCGACGTCGGCACAAACTCGATTCACATGATCGTGGTGGAGCAGCAGCGCCGCGGGTACCGCGTCATCGACAAAGAGAAGGACATGGTGCAACTCGGTCGCGGCAGCCTGGAAGGGCGGCCGCTGACCGAGGATGCCATCGAGCGCGGAGTGGAAGCGCTGAAGAGAATGGCCGGCATTGCCGAGCGGTGGCAGGTCACAGAAGTCGTCGCGGTCGCCACCAGCGCGATCCGCGAGGCACCGAATGGCCGCCGCTTCATCAACGCCGCGCAGAAGGCGTCCGGAATCAAGATCCGCGTCATCTCCGGCGAGGAGGAGGCGGACTACATCTATCGCGCCGTCCGCGCCGCCATCGATTTTCATGGTGGATCGGCCTTGTCGATCGACATCGGCGGCGGCAGCGTCGAGCTCATCGTCGGGACGGCCGACGAGGTGTATCTGACCGCAAGTGAGCCGGTTGGCGCGCTGCGCATGGCGCAGATGTTCTCGCTGGAAGGCGCGGCCACGCCGGCGATGATCGACGAGTGCCGCGCGTACGTGCGCAAGCGGCTGAAGAAGACTCTCACGCGTGTGGGCGGTCTCGGTTTCGACTTCACGGTCGGGACATCCGGAACGATCGTCACTCTGGCTACGCTCGCGGCGCCGGCGGAGACGGCCGCATCCGGGCTGCGGTGGCTTTCGCGCAAGCGCCTGCGAGAGCTCGTCGACGCGCTCACGCCTCTCTCACCGGCGGACCGCGCGAAGCGTTTCGGCATCGACGAGCGCCGTGCGCAGACAGTGCTGGCCGGCGGGGTGGTCCTCGACGAGATCATGCGCAAGCTGAAACTGGATCAGCTGCGCGCGTGCGACACCGCACTGCGCGAAGGCATCGTCGAAGCCGTGCTCGATCGCGGCGTCGCCGCGCCCGGGAAAGGCGGGGCCGTCGAGCGCAAGGACAGCGTGCGACGTTCTTCCGTGCTCAGCCTCGTGGAGCGGAGCGACGTGGAGCGCACTCACGCGACGCATGTCGCCCGACTGGCGCTGCGTATCTTCGACCAGACCCAGGAGTTGCACCATTTCCGCACGGGTGAGCGCGAGCTCCTCGAGTACGCGGCGCTGCTCCATGAAGTCGGAATGCACGTGTCGTATCAAGGACACCAGAAGCATTCGTACTACCTCATCAGTCACGCGGGGCTGCGCGGATTTACCAGCGACCAGGTGGCCGTGGTTGCGAATGTCGCGCGGTACTACCGCAAGGCCGCTCCGTCAGACGTTCACGAGAACTTCGCGCAGTTGTCGCAGTCGCAGAAAGCGCTGGTGCGAAAGCTCACGGCAATTCTGCGCGTCGCCGATGCGCTCGATCGCGGCCGGCGTCGGGCGGTGAGGGACGTGCAGGTCCAGACCGGGGAAGGCAAAATCCGTTTGCAGATAAGGCTCCGCGGAGAAGCCGGAGTAGAGCTCACCGCCGCCGCGAAGAGCGCGAAATTCTTCGGAAAGGTGTTCGAGACCGATGTCGACATCGAGGAAAGCCGCACCACAGCCTGAGCGTTTCATCGTCCTGCTCCGTCACGGGATCGCCGAGGAGCCGACGACGGAGAAGAAGGATGAAGATCGCGGCCTGACGTCCGAGGGGCACGCGCGGATGAAGGAGATCGCGCGCGGACTGGCGAGGGCGTTGCCGAAAGCCCTGGCCATCTATTCGAGTCCCCTCCTGCGCGCCGTGCAGACGTCGCTCTGGGTCTCGAAGGGATACTCCTCGAACGCGGCGGTCAACACGACCGACGCTCTCGCGCCGGGTGCGACGAAGAGGCAGTTCCTCGCGCTCATCAAGTCGATCGGAGAGAGCCGGGCCATCCTCGTCGGACACGAGCCGGGTCTCAGTGAGAGCGTGCGCACGCTGGTGGGCTTCGACGTCCCGGATCTCAAGAAGGGCGGCTGCTACGGCGTGCGCCTGCTGCCCGACGGCACCGCGGAGCTGGAGTGGATGCTGCCACCGCGCATCCTGCGCAAACTGCGGTAGGGCGGGCATCATGACGCGACTCTCGTTGACACGAGGGCTCCCCCTGCTCTGAAGATGATGTGCGAGGGAGGGGGTGAGAAAGGCAGACCTCGAGTGAGGGCCTGAGAGAGGCC
>JANMSA010000019.1:0-1695 GCA_031388865.1 Acidobacteriota bacterium
AGTTGCTCGAACGCGCGATGGATGTCGTCGGTGAAAACGCCGTGATCTACAGCGCGATGGCGTATGTCGAATGGCAGTACTACAACGCCGGCATCGACGTCGACGAGCGTCACCTCCATTCAGGGATGCTTCGATTGCGACGGGAAGAACGCTCAGTCAGGTTCGAAACGTGATGGTTCGATATAAACTTGCGGGAGAATCCGATGAACGCTGAACCGCGCTACGAAGTCATCATCTACTGGAGCGAAGATGATCATGCGTTCATCGCTGAAATTCCGGAGCTTCCTGGCTGCGCCGCGGATGGTCCGACCTACGAAGGGGCAATCGCGAACGTCAAGGTAGCGATTGCGGAATGGATCGCGATGGCCCAGGAAATGGGCCGCCCTAATCCTGAACCCCGCGGCCGTCTCCTGTACGCGTAGCAGTTGAGCGCGAAAGCGGCCGAGTTCGACCGCGCCATAGGCTGAACCCTTACATGGCCGCGCGCTCGCCACCCCACAGACCGGTCGTCAGCTCCTCCACGGTCGCAGCGACGTCGAGTCGCTCGTCACCTGCTTCGATGGGCACGCGCATGACGAACGTGTCGGCCGGCTTCGTCGCCGTGACCATGCGGTGGACGATCTTCGGCGGGAAGTTCTTTCGGGTCAGCACGATGGTGACTCGGAAGACCGACTGGCGATCGGCGAGCAGCGGTACGAGCGTCGCGGTGGAGGAGCGCACGGTGATCTCTCCTTCACGGCGCCGGCCGATTCGGCCGGTCCAGGTCAGCGAGACTGTCGTGGGCAGATCGCCGCCGGCCATCGGGGTGTCGGAGAGGAGGGCCAGTGTCCGGCTGGCGGCCATCTCGCTCGGCGTGCTCTCGGTCGCCCATCGAAATGATTTGATGGTGAGACCGGGACGGCTCGACTTCACCTGGATGCTGCGCGGCTTGCCGTCGGGCGGACGCGACACCTGATAGCTGATGATCAGGGCCTGATCGAGACGGGCCACGCTTTGCGCGATCATTCCGGCAGTGCCGGCCGATCCTCCGGTTTCGGCGGCGAAGGCAATCAAGGGATCGTTCCCACGCTCGGACGCAAATAGGGCTTCGCGCGCGCGCGGAGCGCTCACGCGGCCGACGCTGGAGCGGGAGGCATCGTCGATCCACTGCTCCCCGGAGCCGAGACCGGCGTGGACGCCGATCGTTGTCCAGGCTGACGCGGCAAGCACGCGGGCGATGGCGTCGACGCTCTGGCCGAGGTTGTACTCCATCGGATTGGAGCGGAGCCTCCGGATGTCTTCCAGGTCGGTGGCGAACTGCTCGTAATATGCGGCGGAGTCGAGCTCGAAGCCCTCGCTCACGACGAACAGCGCACGCGGCGTCCGCCGCGGAAAGCGTCCAATGGCGGTCAGAAGCGCGGCCTGGAACCGCCCCACGGCTTCGACCTCCGCCATGATCTCCGAGCGGATGAATTCCGATAGCTCGCGAGCCTGAGCCATCGCCGCGAGCTCCGTTATCATCGGACGGCCGCGCGCCATGTCGTTGCGGTACTGGTATTGGCGGCGGTGCCGGACCAGCCAGTTCCGTGCCGGCTTTGCGCGCACGCCGCGAAGCGCTTTGCGGATCTCGTTCGCGTCGCGCGTGTCGAGGACCAGAAACTTCAACTCGGGATCGGACACGACGATGCTGACCTGCCCCAGTCGCGCCAGCTCGCC
>JANMSA010000039.1:0-7351 GCA_031388865.1 Acidobacteriota bacterium
CGTTGCTCATCCAGACCGCGCCCGAACAAGGTCACATTCACTTGAATGAAGCCACGCTTCTTCAACGCCGGCTCGCAGCAGGGGTCTCTAGTTCATCATGAAGCGCCTGAACCAGCAACGGGTGTGCGGGCGGGTGGAAAACCGACAACCGACAACCCGCTGGACAACCGACAACGTGCGAATGAGGGCGCACATCGCGCACCGCATTCGCGAGAATCTAATTCGTCGCGTCGCGTGTGACGGTGATCTGTTGCGCGAGGTAGCGACCGTTGTTGTTCACACCGCGAACCTCGACTTCGTCACCGCGCTCGAGGTCGGCGATGGCGTAATCGCGACCTCTATGAACCACGCGTGTCTTGTCGTCGTAATAAATCGATCCGCGCTGATCGTTGCCGGTGCTGCGCAGGTTGTTCACCGTGGAGACGTTCAGATCGATCCGCCGCTCACGCGAGTCCACCGCGCTCACGGTTCCCCGCACATCCGACGGTTGGTCCGTCGAGGGGCTGCCGAGAATGACGCTGCCGAGGTCGCCGAGCATGCCGCCGGCTGATCCACATGAGACGAGAAGCATCGCCGCGAGAGCCAAAGTTGCTGTACGCATCTGACTCCTCCTTCAGCCAGAATAGGAGCAAGGACTACGCCGCTTGACTGAAGACAGCCGAACCGAAACTTCACGGGCTCGCTGGACGCTGCCCACACTGGTCAGCGTCCTCTATTTCAGCCAGGGCTTTCCTTTCGGGATCTTCGACCGGACGCTCAATCTTTACCTGAGCGTCGAGAAAGTCCCCCTGGCCACGATCGGCCTTTTGAGCAGCGTGGGGCTGGCCTGGACGCTGAAAGTGTTCTGGGCTCCTCTCGTGGACCGGTTCGGTACCTACCGGACCTGGATCCTGGGCTCGCTCGCGCTGCTCTGCGCAGCCGTGGCGATGTTCGGCCTGACGCCTGCCGCAAGCACGGTCTTCTGGATCGCGGCCATCCTGCTCGCGATCGCTTCCGCCACGCAGGACATCGCCATCGACGCGCTCACCATCCGGATCACCCCCGACGAGCGCATCGGCGTCGTGAACTCGGTGCGCGTGACGTCGGCCCGGGTGGCCTTCATCGCCGCCGGCGGAGGCATGGCCGTACTTGCGGACCGTACCGGGTGGCGGGGCGCGTTCCTCATTGCGTCAGTCGTCCCCCTCGTCGTGATCGTGCTGGTGGCCCTGCTGGTCCGGCGCGACGCCGGAGGTGCCGAGCGGCAGCAGAGTCCGGTGCGGGCACTGCGACTGTGGCTCGGCCGCGGCGGAGCTGGTCCGCTGCTCGCGGTGGTCATGCTCTTCCGGCTGGGCGATTCCGCTCTCCGCCCGATGGTGGCTCCTTACTGGATCGCACGCGGCTTCAGCGCGACGGAAGTAGGGAACGTCACCACCACTCTGGGGATGATCTGCGTGATTCTCGGCGCGATCGGGGGAGGGGCGTTCGTATCGCGGTTTGGCGTGTACCGCGGACTGCTCTGGCTGGGTCTGCTGCAGATGGTGTCCAACCTCGGCTATGCGATCGTCGCCACCACCGGCGGCGGCCGTCCTGCGCTCTACAGTGCGGCCGTCGCTGAGGCATTCTGCGACGGGCTGGGCACAGCCGCGTTTCTCTCGTTCCTCATGTTCATCTGCGAGAGGGAGAATGCCGCGACCGAGTACGCACTCCTCAGCGCGCTCTTCGGCCTGTCCCGCACGATCATCGGTTCCTTCAGCGGCTTCCTGGCGCAGGATCTCGGGTATGCGGGCTACTACTGGCTGACGGCCGCGCTGGCCCTGCCGGGTCTCGCGCTTCTGCCTTTGATCCGCGCCCGCCTTGCGATCACGAAAGCGTCCCCGGAGATCTCCCCACTCAGTGTCTCCTGAGGGGTAACCATTGATGCGTCACAGAATCTTCGTCGAGCTCATTCAGCCGCAGATGACCGTGACCGGAGACGAGTTCCATCACTCGATCCGGGTGGTGCGCGTGCGAGCCGGGGAGGAAGTTGAGGTCTTCGACCGCACCGGGAGCGCGGCCAGGGGCGTAGTCGAATCCATCGGCAGCGATCGCGCCGTGATTGCTGCCGGCGAAGCACTGCCGTCGCGCGAGTCGCCGCTGATCCTTCATCTGGCGATGTCCATCATCCAGCTCGAGAAGTTCGAGCTCGTGCTGCAGAAGGCGACGGAGCTCGGTGTGAAGACGATCATTCCGCTGATCACGGGCCGCATCGAACTGCGCCCCGAGCGCTATTCTGGAAAGACGGAACGCTGGAACCGCATCCTGTTCGAAGCAGCGAAGCAGTGCGGCCGCGCAGTCTTTCCACTCCTCGAGCCTCCCGCCACGCTGGATGCGGTGCTGGCGCGCAGCGGAACGAAGATTCTGTTCGACGCGGACGCAGAATCCCCCCCCATCGACAGCCTCGGGGAAGCGACCATCCTCATCGGCCCGGAAGGCGGCTGGACGGACGAAGAGCTCACCACCGCCCGCAATCGCGGCGCGATTCTTCAGCGCCTCGGTCCCCGCCGTCTGCGCGCGGAAACGGCTGCCATTGCGGCAGTTTCCGTCATCAGCTCCCGCTTCGGGGATCTGTAGTAGATTACGCCTCCGAATTTTCTGGAGGTTCCTTCCGTGGCCGAGCCGACGAAGTCCGACACCCTCACCATCACAGACAATCGAACGGGACAGACTTACGATGTCCCGATCAGCGAGGGCACGATCAAGGCAATCGACCTGCGCAACATCAAAGAGGGTGCAGAGGATTTCGGGCTGATGACCTACGACCCGGCGTTCATGAACACCGCGTCCTGCCGCAGCGCGATCACTTTCATCGACGGCGACAAGGGCATCCTCGAATATCGCGGCTATCCCATCGAGCAGCTGGCGGAGAAGAGCACCTACCTCGAAGTCGCGTACCTGCTGCTCCACGGTGAGCTGCCCACCGCCGGCAAGCTCACCGAGTGGGAGCACACGATCACGTTTCACACCATCCTCAACGAGAACTTCCGGCAACTGATCGACTCGTTTCGCTACAACGCCCATCCCATGGGGCGGCTGATCGCGTCGATGGCTGCGCTGGGCACGTTCTATCCCGAAGCGAAAGACATCTTCGACCCGTCGGTGCGGATGAAACAGATCGAGCGCATCATCGCCAAGATCATCACCATCGCCGCGTTCAACTACCGCTCGACCGTGGGGATGCCGTATGCCTATCCCGACAACGACCTGTCGTACACCGGCAACTTCCTGAACATGATGTACCGGATGACGGAGGTGAAGTACACGCCCAATCCGGTTCTGGAGCGCGCACTGGAAGTGTTGTTCATCCTGCACGCGGACCACGAGCAGAACTGCTCGACGAACGCGATGCGCGCCGTGGGCAGCTCCCACGTGGATCCATATTCCGCAACCGCGGCTGCTGCGGCGGCGCTCTACGGTCCGCTGCATGGCGGCGCCAACGAAGCGGTGCTGCAGATGCTGGCAGAGATCGGCGACGTGAAAAAGGTGCCCGACTTCATCAAGACCGTGAAGAGCGGCGAAGGCGGACGTCTGATGGGCTTCGGGCACCGCGTCTACAAGAACTACGACCCGCGCGCGAAGATCATCAAGAAAGTCGCAGACGAAGTCTTCGAAGTCACCGGCCGCAATCCTCTCCTGGACATCGCCCTCGAGCTCGAGCGCATCGCGCTGGAGGACGACTACTTCGTCAAGCGCAAGCTCTATCCCAACGTCGACTTCTATTCGGGCCTGATCTACCAGGCCATGCGTTTCCCGAGCAGCATGTTCACCGTGCTGTTCGCGATTCCGCGCGTCTCCGGCTGGCTCGCGCAATGGCAGGAGATGCTGAACGACTCCGACCAGAAGATCGCCCGTCCAAGGCAGATTTACACGGGCTCGCCGCGTCGCGATTACGCGGACGTCGGCTCGCGCGCCTAGCAGCGTGGTCGCTGTCATCCCGGGCGAGGGAACGCGCTGTGCGCCGTGGTTCCACGGATGGGTGATCACCTGAAGCCGCCGCAGGCGGCTGTCCACCCCTTCGCCGTCTTCGCGAGGGTGCCGCGTCAGCGTCGAACGAACACTCCAGCCCACCATTCCCCTCGCTCCCGTTCGGCCACGAGATGCAGTCCGTGCGTCGCGGCCGCACTCGCTACGTCCTCGCGTCTGGCGACGAGGATGCCGCTGAGGACGAGCGACGCAGCTGGCGCCATCCGCCTCACAACCTCACCGAAGAGAGGGATGATGACCTCGGGGATGATGTTCATCGTCACGAGATCGAACGTGCCCGCGCGGAGCGCTTCGACGCTGCCGATGAAGAGCGGCATGGACTCCTCGGGAACTTCATTGCGGATGCGGTTGTCGCGCAGCGCGCCGTAAGCATCGGGATCGTTGTCGAAGGCGATGGCTCGCACGGCGCCGAGGCGGTGCATGGCCAGGGCGAGGATGCCGCTGCCGGCACCGACGTCGAGACCGCGCCGGCCTCGCACTTCGAGCGACTCCAGCACTTCGATACAGAGCGCGGTCGTCTCGTGCGAGCCCGTGCCGAAGGCCTGCTCCTGCGGCACGATGATCGTCAGGCGATCTCCGTGGCGCGGCAGCAGAGCCGGATCGGGCACGATCACGAAGCGCTCGCCGATGAACAACGGCTCCAGCGATTGCTGATACATCTCCAGCCAGTCGAGACGCTCCCGATCGACGGACTGCAGCTCGAAATCCTGGAGCAGCTCCGCCGCGGACTGGCGCTCCGCCGCCGAATCGAAATACGCCGTGACGGTGTTCCCGGTCGACGTGCTCCCCGTGAACGTGGTCAGGAAGAGCCGCGACTGAATGCCTTCTTCGTCCGCCGGATCTTCGAAGGTGATCTCGAGGATGTAATCGATCACGTTGCGACCGGCCCGAAGTGCGCGCGGTAATCCTCCATCGCCGCATGCACGACCGCGGCGGCGTGATCGTAGCCATAGCGCGCCACGATTTTGATCCGCTGCGGCTCTCCCGGCACCAGCTTGTACGTCGAGAAGTAGTGCTCGAGCCGCTCGATCAGGACCTCGGGCACATCGGCGAGATCCGCGGCGGCGCCCCAGACGTAGTCGCCCTGCAGCACGGCGATGATCTTGTCGTCCGCTTCTCCGCGGTCGTGAAGCTGCAGCCCGCCGATGACGCGCGCCGGGATCAGGATCTCCGACTTCGTGATCGGCCGCTCGCTGAGGACGCAGATATCGAGCGGGTCACCATCACCGCGCTCTGCGCCGGGCGAGAGCAGCGTGACCTGCTCGGCGCAATAGGTCTGCGGGATGAAACCGTACAACGCGGGAGGCTGCGACGATGTTCGCTGCGGACGGTCCACCCTCAGGTAGCCACTGACCTTGTCGACCTCGTATTTGATGAGGTCGAAGGGGGTGATCTCCACGAACATGTTCACGACGCGCGGCGCATCGGGACCCACAGTCAGACCATGCCAGGGGTGGGGACGCCAGCGGGAGAAGGGTTGATCAGGCATGCCCGCGGATCTTATCCGCGTTGCTGGTTACTGGTTACTGGTTGCTGGTTGCTGGTTGCTGGTTGCTGGTCAGTTGTCCATGCAAGATTTCGCGAGAGCACGAACTCAGCGGCGCGCAACTCGTGTTTGTTCGCAGCCGCTGGAGGCGGCTCGTAGGGTAGCCGGTGGTGCGAGCGAGGCGAGCGACCACCGGTCGGTCACGACCATGGATGACGACCCCGGCAGGGGTCGCGGACCGACTGGCGGATGCCTCCCCGCCTACAAGCAGTACGCGACCCCGCCGGGGTCGATTCTTCTGCCACACCTGCAATCCGGTGGTCGCTCGCTTTGCTCACACCACCGGCTACCGTACGGGCCGCCTCCAGCGGCCTTCGGCACAAATGCTGCCTTCGCGCGCCAGCAACCAGCAACCAGCAACCAGCAACCAGCAACCAGCAACCAGCAACCAGCAACCGCGAAGCGCTAGGAGAAAAACTCTTTGACCTTGTCGAAGACGCCCTTCTCCGCGGGTACGTGCTCGCCGTGGGTGGCGGCGAGCTGCTCGAGCAGCGAGCGCTGCTGGTCATCGAGCGAGGTGGGGATGCGCACGGCGACGTGCACGTAGTGATCGCCGCGACCGGTGCCATCGATGAAGGGAACGCCTTTCCCTCGCACGCGGAAAATTTGATTTGGCTGAGTCCCGGCCGGGATCTTGAGCGCATCCTGGCCGTCGATGGTCTCCACCGTCAGGTCGCCGCCGAGAGCAGCCTGCGTGTAGTGCACGGCATGTTCGGAGTGGATGTCGTAGTCGCGGCGCGTGAACTTTGGATGATCGTGGACGCTGATGAAGACGTAGAGATCGCCTGCGGGGCCTCCGTTGAAGCCGGCCTCCCCTTCCGCGCCGACACGCAGTCGAGACCCGTCGTCCACGCCGGCGGGGATCTTCACGGAGATCTTCTTCTCCTCGCGAATCCGTCCCGCCCCTGCACAGTCCGGACATGGATCCTTGATGACCTTTCCCTGACCACCGCACTGCGGGCATGTCCGCGCTACTGCGAAGAAGCCCTGCGAGTAGCGGATCTGTCCGCGCCCGCCGCACCCCGTGCACTGCACAGGCTGTGTTCCCGCCCGCGCACCGCTGCCATTGCAGGTCGCGCAGCCGATCACACGCGGGACGAGGAGCGTCACGTCCTTGCCGAACGCGGCCTCCATGAACTCGACCTCGAGATCGTAGCGAAGGTCGTTGCCGCGAGCCGCGCGGTTGCTGCGCCGGCCGCGCGTGCCGAAGAAGTCGCCGAATCCAAAAAGGTCGCCGAGGATGTCGCCAAAGTCGGCGAACTGGTTGGGGTCGAAGCCGCCCATCCCGGACAGGCCCTGATGTCCGTGCCGGTCATAGCGCGCGCGCTTCTCTTCATCCGAGAGCACGCCGTACGCCTCGGCAGCTTCCTTGAACTTCTCCTCCGCCTCGGCATTCCCCGGGTTCTTGTCCGGGTGGTACTTCACGGCGAGCTTACGATACGACGCCGCGATCTCGCCGCCCGAGGCGGTGCGCTCGACGCCGAGGATCTCGTAGTAGCAACGTTTGGCAGTCATGGGCCAAAGTCGGCAGTGGGCAGTCGGCAGGGGACAGTGAAGAGTCGGACGCTCTTCCCTACTGCCCACTGCCCGCTGCTCACTGCCCACTCCTCAAAGCAACCGGGCCGCTCGCTAT
This sequence comes from Acidobacteriota bacterium, assembly GCA_031388865.1. Lineage (GTDB taxonomy): Bacteria > Acidobacteriota > Thermoanaerobaculia > Gp7-AA8 > Gp7-AA8 > QHVT01. The sequence goes on from JANMSA010000039.1 coordinate 7,179, forward strand.
AGACCAAATCGAGCGGCCCGGGGTGCGAACTTTTAATTCTACGTCGGGCGGGCAAGTCGGAGTTGCGATTCGACCCCCCACGGCTTGCGCCGGGGGTTAATTCTCGATCGCAATCTCCAACCCTAGCCCCCGGCGCACGCCGTGGGGTTACTCCCGCACGTCTACCGCACGCT
>JANMSA010000379.1:0-3424 GCA_031388865.1 Acidobacteriota bacterium
CGCAATTGAGGTTTCGCGAGGCAAGGACGACGCGACGGTCCTAGACCTGCTCGGACGTGTTCTCCCTGACGGGCATGTCCTTATCGCACCCCGCTAGCGGCCGACGGACCTAGCCTACGAACTTGCGAAGGTGGCGGCCGAGGTCGCGATGCCCGTGCGAGCGAGGTCCCTCGATGCTCCGACGCATAGGGGCTTACGCGAATGCCTTCGACTCCCACAGGCACCCCCGGCGAGAGCTGCTGCGTCGAAGACAGCAGGGCTACCGGGCACCCGGTCGGCACCGTCGGACCCATCTGCCACGCTCGGCGAACTCTAATGGCGCTCGTGGCGGGACCGGAACCGCTCAGTTGGCTGGTCTTCAGCGTTGTGGCAGACGCCAGCGACGAGATTCGCAGCCTGAACCGGCGATTCTGAACGGGAAGGGGAAGTGGAGCCCACACGCAGATTCGAACTGCGGACCTGCTGTTTAAGAACTAGATCGGCCTAAGCGTTGTGGCACAAGCGTGGAATGCCGAGCGTAGGCCCCTCAGTTAGCAGGTCTTCATTTCGCGCCGATTGCCCTGCGACTGGACCTCCAAGAGTGCGCGTTTACAGGGCTGATCCTAACGCCACCGGCGGGACCTATCTCTCAAAGGGAGCGACGGCGCGTTCTAGCCCATAGGCGCCATTCGCAGCAAGAGAGTCGATCAGATCAAGCCCTGCGTTGCGCGCCTCCTCCTCAGGATGAGCCTGCAGCCTGGCGGCCAACGTTGCGACGTCTGGCATCTGCGCACTCCAAGCAGACGCGATGCTGCTCGCCTCGTTTCCCGCAGCGGCTACAACCGCCTTGCAAACTGCCACAGTCGCCCTCGGTGGCAGGGAAGGCGCCTCGACCAGGGAGTCCAAGACGTCATGAGGGTTGTCACTGATCCCTGACGTTTCTGCGTACGCGAGAAACAAGTCCTCCTCGCCGGCAAGAGGTGTTCCTCGGAGAGCTCGAAAGCACGTCCCTGCCTCGCGACGCACCTTTGGGTCGGGATCATCGAACAGGCGCACAAGTGCGTTGCGGCTTGCGGACCGATATGCATCGACCCCGATGGCGGAGGCGTAGATCTCGGAGGCGCCGAGGCGGGCTCCGGCGTTGCCGACGAGCGCCTCTTCTGCCAGGGGACCAGCTTCCTCGACAGAGAAGGCGGCGACGCACGCGAGGCGCGCGCCGACACGGGCCACCGCTTCGTCCTCCGAAGCGACGACCCTTGCGACTACTGGTAGGAGCAGCTCAGGATGAGTGCGGAGGCCGAAGCGGATTAGTTTCTCGGCGTCCGCGCTAGTCGCGACGTCGTCTCGTCCGTCGAACAACTCAATGGCCCGGTCGACCACCCAATCTCTGTCGCGACTCAGGCAAACGAGGAGGATGCCCGCCACGCAGGAGCGAACGCCATCCGAGTCGTCGTGAACCATTGCTGCGATCACGTCCCGCCAGTCCTCGAACGGTTGGACTTCCGACTGGAGGATCCGAACGATGGCATGCGCAGTATCCCCCCGGACCGTGTTGATCCCGGTGTCGATCAGCCCGAGCCGCACCGGGTCGTTGCGGTCGTGAGCTTCCCTCGAGTACCCCGGCGGCGGGTCCGGCGAATCCACCCCGTACCAGGCAACGATTTCAACGATGTCGGCCGGCAGCGGTGACGCCGAGGCGAATTTGGCTACGGCATCGGCGAGGAAGCGGCCGCACGGCCTGCCTGGAAGGCGATGAAGGCGCCGGACGAGGTCAAAGACGAGCCCGGCTGAGGCGTCGTCTGCATCTCGGACGCCCAGCAGGATCTGCTCGCCGTAGACGGTCGCGAGATCGTCCTCCAGGCCCACGCCCAGCCGCACGAATCGGTCCGGCTCGCTCTTCGTCTGCTCCTGCAGTTGGCGACCGACTTGCAACGCGCCGCCTTCAAGGAAGGCTCGGCGCCCTGGGCGAACCTCGACGCTCACGTACTCTCGGAGGGCACTAAGCCATTGAGCATCGCTCATCTTGGGGAGCGCCGACGCGGGCACCGGTGAACGGACCCACCCACCCTGGATCCCCTGTGGAGGCGTTGGCGCGGCCTGGAACTTACGACGCAGCTCAGCGACCCTCCGCCGTCCCGCGTCAGACAGTTCCTCGTCCGGGATGCCGCTCAGGATTGTGTGCTGCGCATTGCCGTGGGAACGGTGGCCTTCCTTCGACCGCTCCCACGTCGGGTAATAGGAGACGATTGCCCCCTCCAGGGACTCCCGCGCGCCCGCGTCAAGATGCGGCCAGATTGCCGCCACCAGTTCGCGGCCGACCCAATGTGAGGCGTCCATGTAGCCTGCGTCGAGCCGAGCCGGATTCGCAACGAGCCATGCAGCGGCTGCGCCGGCGGAGCGTTGGGGTGCGGCCGCAAACGCCCGTGCAAGTACGTGGTCGGCAGTGCTCGAGGTCGCGGCTTCTAGGGCCGCGCGGTGCGAACTGAACTCGTCAGGCGATGTCTCCGCCAGGCGACGGAGCGCCACTTCGAGAGCACTCAGCAGCCCCTCCGAGACGCTGTAAGCGTCTCCGAACATCCGCCACCGCCAAATCGCGTCATCGAAACGCTGCTCCTCGGCGTTCCAAGTCCCAGTCTCATGGATCAGCCGGAGGACAAGTGGCAGGATCTGCTCGGCGTAGGCCACCGGGGAACCTGTGGCGATCTTCGAGAACAGGTCTCGCTCTAGCGGATGCGGAATCCAGTCCGGGTCGTTAAACGGATCGCTGATGCCGCTCTCAGTCGCGAGGCGGAGACGCCGATCGAGGTAGGTCCTTACGAAGCGGGCGGCCCACTCGGGTCGCTTCTCGACCAGTCTGTGTGAAAGATCCCAGAAGCTGTCGTTCATCGCGAAGACGCGGCGCAAGTCGTCGAGGCACCCGGCGGTCAGGAGGTCGAGGAAGAACCCGAAGAACGGCTCATCGATGGCCAGGTCGGCCTGACGGATGAGATACGTCAGCCGCTGACGGTTGCGCTCATCCGAGCAGTCGGCCGCGCTGAGCAACTCGGCGACTCGCGCAGGGCGCGAACGTTGGGCGGCGGCTAGGACCAGGACGGCGCGGTCCTGGAGGGCGTCATCGGTCGAGCTCAGCCATCCCTTGAACGTCCCGGCGGCGTCCGCGAAATCGAAGATCGCGGGGCTGCCGGACAGCAGCGATAGAACATGCCCGCGGAGCCGTTCAGATCGGTCGGCCGCACTTCGCGCAGATAGGTCTGGAAGATGTCGACCATGCGCGGAATGTTCGGCTGGATCTGCGCGGCCAGCGGCGCATCCTTCACTTCAAGAACGACCTTTATCTTCAGATACTGCGCGCGTTCGCCGGGCTGCGTGCTCATGTTGACGAGCAGATCCGGCATATCCACGAACAGCGGCTTCGGCGGCGGCAGGTCCGCCATCTTTTCCGGGG
>JANMSA010000119.1:0-2680 GCA_031388865.1 Acidobacteriota bacterium
CGCCCTCATCCGCCTTCGGCACCTTCTCCCCCTCACGGTGGAGCAGGGTCTCGGTGGTGGAGAGCGGCGTGACAATTCGACGCACCCCATCCCTATCGAGATCCTTCTCCACCGCGCACGGGGGAGAAGGTGCCGAAGGCGGATGAGGGGGCTCTCTGTGGCAGCCGGCAGCAGTGAGCATTCCTCCCCATGACTGCGCTGATCTGTTCCGCTACGAGGTTCACCAATGAGTGACCACCCCTCCGCGTTACCATTCCTCGTGCACTACGCAAATCGGTTGGGCCTCCTTCCAGGGTGACTGCGCTCGCGAGAAGACTCAACTCCTTCGACGCCACCATGCTGGTCATGGGCGGCATCATCGGCTCAGGGATCTTCATCAATCCCTCTGTGGTCGCGCGCCTGGTGCACTCGCCCGCGATGATCCTCGGTGTGTGGGCCGCGGGCGGACTGATCGCGCTGATCGGTGCGTTCGTCTACGCGGAACTGGCTGCGCTGCGGCCCGAGGTGGGAGGACAGTACGCATACCTGCGCGATGCGTGGCATCCGGCGGTGGCGTTTCTTTACGGATGGAGCCTGCTGCTGGTCGTGCAGAGCGGCGGGATGGCCGCGGTGGCGGTCACGTTTTCGCGATACACGATCGAGCTCACCGGCGTGCCGATGCCGGACTGGCTGCTGGCCACCGGCACGCTGGCCATCCTCACCCTCATCAACTGCCTCGGCGTTCGCAGCGGCACGAACACCCAGACCGCGCTGATGCTGCTCAAGCTTGTGGCCATTGCGATGCTCATTGCTGCAGGCTTCGCGATGCCGGGCCTCACGCTGTCAGCGCCCATCGCTGCAACCTCCGCAGTCCCGCTGACCATCCTCGCTGCGATGACTCCGGTGATGTTCGCGTATGGCGGATGGCAGACCGCCAGCTTCATGTCCGGTGAGCTGCGCAACCCACGGCGTGATCTCGCCTTCGGCTTGCTCGCAGGTGTGGCCGGCGTGATCACGGTCTATCTCGCGGTGAATTACGTCTGCCTTCGCGTCCTCGGCCCGGAAGGGCTGGCAGCGACGAAGACTCCCGCGTCGACACTCATGCGTGCCGTGATGGGGGAACGTGGCGCGACTCTCATCGCCGCCGGCATCGCCATCTCCACTCTCGGCTTCCTCAGTCAGGGCATGCTCACCGCGCCGCGGGTGTACTACGCGATGGCGGAGGATGGCGTGTTCTTTCGCGCGGTCGGCAAAGTGCATCCGAAGACACGCGTGCCGGTGCTCGCCATCGCGCTGCAGGGCGCGGTGGCCATCGTGATTGCGCTGTCGGGCAGCTATGAGCAGATCCTCAGCTACGTCGTGTCGGTCGACTTCATCTTCTTCGGTTTGACCGGGCTGGCGCTGTTCGTCTTCCGACGCCGCGGCCTGAGGTCCGAGGGGTTTCGCACACCGCTTCATCCGTGGTCGACGGCGCTGTTCGTGATCGCCTGCTGGGTGGTCGTCTTCGGTACCTTCGCGGAGGCGCCAAAGAACAGCACGATCGGCCTGGCGATGCTCGCAGCCGGGTTGCCGGCGTGGTGGCTGTGGCGGAGGAAGCCCGCTCGCTCGCAGTAACCTGTCTTTCTCTAAAAGAGAATGATTACCTCTGAGGAGAGGATCCGACTCGTGACTCCCCACGAGACACGGTGCGCCACACTCTTCATCCGGCGATATCCTCTTGCGCATGATCGAACGTACGGAGCAGGACAGCATCGTCACCCTTCGCCTTGCCCATGGAAAGGCGAGCGCGCTCGACCTCGAACTGCTGGATGGATTGGCCCTCGCGGTTGCGGAGGCGGTCTCGTCGGATGCGCGCGCGATCATTCTCACCGGCACCGGATCCATCTTCTCCGCCGGGGTGGATCTCTTCCGACTCGTCGACGGAGGTCGCGAGTACGCGGAGCGCTTCGTCCCCGCGCTCTCGCGGATGCTGCTCGAGCTCTTCGCTCTGCCCAAGCCGTTGATCGTGGCGGTCAACGGCCATGCGATCGCGGGGGGTTGCGTCTTCACCCTGACCGGCGACTACCGCCTCATGGCCGCAGGCGACGCGCGCATCGGCATGCCCGAGCTGCTCGTTGGCGTGCCCTTCCCCGCCGCCGTGGTCGAAGTGATCCGCTACGCCGTTCCACCGCAGCACGTGCAGTCGCTGATGTACACCGGCCGCACCGTCACCGCCGAAGAGGCCCTCAACCTCGGCCTTATCGACGAGGTCACTGACGCCGCCAGTCTTCTCTCCCGTGCCTCGGAGCGGGCCACGCAGCTGGCCTCCCTTCCCGCAGCCGCGTTCAGCCTCGCCAAGCGCCAGCTCCGCGACAAGGCGATCACGCGCGCGAAGCACTACATCAACGAGCTCGACGCGGAAATCCGCGACCACTGGAGCGACCCGGCCACACTGCTCCGCGTCAGAGAGTATCTGGCGCGCACGGTTCGCAAGTAACTCGGGTTTTCGGTGTTGGGTCTTCGAGTCTTCGAATCTTCGAGTCTTCGAGAAGTTTCAAAGTCCAATAGCCGCAGCGTCGCAAAGATCGCGGCGTCCACGCTCCCTGAGACTCTGAAACTTTGCGACTTCCCTCGAAGACTCGAAGACTCGAAGACCCGAAGACTCGAAGACTCGAAGACTCGAAGCCATATACTCCCTCGATGATCCGCGCTCTCCTTGCAC
>JANMSA010000149.1:0-6934 GCA_031388865.1 Acidobacteriota bacterium
AATTCCGTCATTGCTCAAAATCAATTTATGGACGTCGCTAGAATGGCCCATGCCACGAGATTTGACAATGTAGAGCCCGCGAATGCGTCTTTTGCCCGCATCCTCTTCCAGTTCTCTGACCACGATCCACGTGTCAATCAAAGACGAGACGCCGATTTCGCCGCTCGTGAAGTTTTGCGCGGTGGATGAGACAAGGCTCGTAAAAAACCCGGTTATGCCCTTGGATTTGAGAAGATCAATCATCCGAGTAACCATGGAGCGAATTTCCAGCTCACTCCCCTCGCCAATGAGACTTGTCAGAGGATCTATGACAACGGCTGTCGGCTTGAAGTCCTCAATCGTCTTGTATAGATCGAGCAAGTGCATCTCCAAGCCAAAAAATGACGGCCTGGTAGACACGATCCTCAGGAGTCCTTTGCTTATCCATGGCGAAAAATTCAAACCTATGGAACTCATGTTTTGCGTGAGTTGCCCTGAGGATTCCTCATAAGACAAGAAAAGACACCGCTCTCCGCGTTTGCATCTTTCGATTGCGAATGCAGCCGCGAGGCTTGTTTTTCCAGTGCCGGCGGTGCCTGAGGCGAGTACCGTGCTGCCTTTGGTGTAGCCGCCGCCCTGGAACATCTTGTCTAGGGAGGGAATGCCCGTAGAAATTCGCTTGCTCGTACCAGGCTGATTGAGCCCCGCAGACGTTATGGGGATCACTGAAAGTCCGTCTTTATCGATCACGAAAGGATATTCATTGGTTCCGTGATTGGAGCCTCGATACTTAATTACACGAACTCTACGGACTGATATTTGCTCACTAACTCTGTTGTCCAGCAGGATTATACAGTCGGAAATGTATTCCTCCAGGCCGTGTCGAGTATAGGAGTCCTGCCCTGGCTCACCGGTGACGATTGTCGTGACTTGTTTTTCCTTGAGCCAGCGGAAGAGCCTTTTTATCTCCAAGCGAAGGATGCCGTTATCTGTGATACCGGCAAACAAAGACTCGATGGAGTCCAGAACAACGCGCTTGGCGCCGATGGAATCAATGGCATCTTCCAAGCGAACGAGCAGTCCTTCGAGATTGAAATCGCTCTCTTGAATGTCCCTGCGCTCCAAGAGAACATACTCGAGCCTGATCTGTTTTCGTGAGACGTATCCCTGTAGGTCCAGGTTGAGAGCGGCCACGTCTTTGTAGAGCTCATCTTGTGTCTCTTCGAATGACATGAAGACGCCCGGCTCGTTGTAATGGGCCGCACCGTTGATTACGAAATCAATCCCCAAAAGGGTTTTTCCAGAGCCTGTCCCTCCACCGAGCAAGGTGATTCGATTTTTCGGAAGCCCGCCTTCAGTGAGTTCGTCAAAGCCTTTGATGCCAGTGGGGCACTTGTGCAGTTGATGACGACTGGTGGCCTTTTTTTTCTTGGGAGTTTTAGGCATACAATGATCCTTGCCCCTGTAAGGGCCGATGCGGGGTTTCGGGGCAGGTTTCGCGTGACGTAAGAATAGCTTTCGCGGACGCACCGACGACGGTGACTTCTCCGGCAATCTTCTCCGGATTCATCGAGACGCTCATCTTGAATGCCGTGGCAGCCCGATGACGAAGCGAGTGCGCTTCTCTTCACAAGACTCGACGCGAATCGTTCCTCCGTGCGCGACTACGATCTGCTGGCTGATATGGAGCCCGAGTCCGAGAGCGCTGCTGTGTTTGCGGCTCCTGCCCGTACCCACCTCAAACGGGTTAAAGATGATCGGGAGCAAATTCTCAGGAATCACGACTTCGTTCCACACTTCGAGCATGACCATGCTCGTCTGGGTGCCGTCCGCGCGCACGAGCACGGGCGTGGCTGCTCGGCGGTGCTGGCAGGCATTGCATCCAAGGGTCGAAAGAAGCTGGGACAGTCGGTCCCGATCCCAGAACCCCACGAGGTCGCCGGCATGCTCGAACCGAATGCTGCAGCCCTGGGTAGCTTCCAACTCGTCGATGACGGCGCGGCAGATCTCGGAGAGGTCCACTTCCTCTCGTTCGATCGGAATGCCTCGCCCGAGGTGAATTCGCGTGAAGTCGAGGAGCTGATCGAGCATCCGCGCCATGCGATCTGAGCCTATCAGAATGCGATTCACCGGTTTTGCGATTGCCTCCGACTCCGCCCGCCTGCTGAGCAGGCTGGCTGCCGTCGAAATGGCGTTGAGCGAATTTCGCAGGTCGTGACCGAGAACACCTACGAACATCTCGCTGATGCGAACCATCTCACCGGCAGCGGTGAGGACTTGGGGCACGGCCACACCGTCGCTCGAATATCGCAAAAGACGCGGTTCGGCCCCCTCCTCGTCTCGTTCGCTCGCGCCCGGACGAGGCATGTCCTGCCCGGTCATGGGGGTCCCGCTTCCGCTGTCCAACCCGGCGATGAAGGAGGATAGCTTCCGCATGTCGGGCGGCTTGACGAGGTGCTGGTCGAAGCCGGCCTGTTTCAGCCGAGATGCGTCATTCTGATAGCCAGTCACGGCAATCAGAAGAATCTTCCTGTCGCTGTGCTCCTCGCGGAGCCTTCTTGCGACCTCATACCCGTCCATCTCAGGTAGGCCGAGGTCCACGAGCACGACCTCGGGACCGAACGTGCGGATGGCCGCCAGAGCGGCCGGCCCGCTGCTTACGGCAAGGGTCTTGTGGCCGTCCTGTTTGAGAAGGTCTGCGAAGATCCCTGCCGTATCTTCCTCGTCGTCAACCACCAGGATCCGACGAGGTCGAACCTTGCCGGGCTCAGTCGGGGCAGGCTGGCCTTCGATGCGTTCGTTCGGACGCCTCGAGAGCAGGCGCGGCAGAGTGACGATGAACTCGCTGCCCTGGCCGAGGCCCGGGCTCGAGGCGGTGACCTGTCCTTCATGCATTTCAACCAAGCGCCTCACCAGAGGTAGGCCGAGCCCCAGCCCGCCTTTGGCACGGTCCAGCGTTTGCGGCGCCTGCGTGAACACCTCGAAGACGTGAGGAAGGAACTCGGCGCTTATGCCGGTCCCGGTATCTCGAACGATGATCCGCGCCATGTCCTTGCGCGACTCGAGCGTCAGCGCGATCTGCCCGCCTGCGTTCGTGTACTTGGCGGCGTTTGTCAGGAGGTTTTCCACGACCTGGGTTAGCCGGAGCGCGTCGCCTAGCACGAGCGCGCTCTGGTCGGGCGGCAGCGAAAGGGTGAGTTTGTGATTCTGGCTCTCCACGAGCGGCATCACCGTTTCAGCGGCCGCTCGCACGACGTCCGCCAGATCGGTGCGGCCCTTCGAGAGCTCGATCTTGCCGGAGGTGACGCGAGCCAGGTCGAGAAGCTCGTCGAGCAGGCTGCCCATGCGCGTGGTCTGCCTGACCATCATCCCGCGTAGCTCCTCGGACCGCACGCGATCGTGTAGCACCGCGCCCATGCGATCGAGGCCAAGCGTAAGCGCGGACAGCGGGTTGCGAAGCTCGTGACCGAGCATAGCGAGAAACTCGTCCTTGCGGCGGTCAGCCTCCGACAGCTCAGCCTTCCTCTCGCGCAAGACCACGTTGAGCTTTTCCATCGCCCGACGCGACTGGTCCGCATCCTCCATCAGGTTGAGCGCGGCGAGACGCGAATCCTGAGCCTGCTTGAGTTCCACCGCCTGATACGCCGCGGATGCAAATCGCGCCAAGCTTACAAGCTGTCTCAGGTCCTCCGCATCGAACTTGCGGCGGTCGTCGTGGGCGATCGCCCAGATCGTGCCGACCGCTTTCCCTTCGACGTAGAAAGGAACGAGCAGGCACTCTTCGGCAGGAGGCGTCGCTGGCAGGAGATGGGCGTACCGCCGTTCGAAGTGCGTGAACAAAAGCGGGGTATTGCAGTCGAGCACGTCGCCACACGGACCGAAATCGCGCGGCGTGCCGCCGCCGATGTGCGGCTTCCACACGCCGGCGATGGCCGGCCAGTAGAACGTCTTTTCGTCTTTCGACAGCAGACTGAGTCCTGCCGAGTCGGCCTTGAAGATCTCCCGGATGCTCTCGGCCAGCGTCTGAAGAATGGTGCGCGGCGACTCGGCCAGCGCCTGCGTCATTGCCGCCAGCATGCGGTTCTCCGTATCGAAATCCGGCGGACGCGACGGGCGTCGATCCAATTCCTCGGTGCAGAGGATCGACTCCAGCGGAACAAGGCCGTCACGGGGAAGCTCGGTTTTCGAGTGCGGCTCTTCCGAGCCAGCTTCTTGAATCCCGACCTCCTGCGCGAATTCGAATGGATACCGCGCGGCCTCGCCGTGCCGACGACAAACTTCATCGAGCTCTTTCTTCAACTCAATCATGCGAAGCTCGCGCCCGATCGCGACACGATTGAAGCGGGTCAGCTCCTCCGCGTGCGACCGAAGTTGAGCGTGGGTTTCGCGCAGCGCCTCTTCCGCTCGCTTGCGCGTGTCGATGTCCACCACCACGAGCACCGCGCCATCCACCTTGTTGTCGAGCGTCATGTAGGGGCGCACGCGCAGCGAATACCAGCGTCCGCCTTTGTCGCGCACCTCACGTTCCTGCTCGCGCACGCTGGAGATGACTTCTGCGCTGAGGCCCTCCAGGTCGAGTGGGGATTCCGGGGCGTCACCGAGAACCAAGTTGTTCCGGATGTGGCCGATCGGCCGCCCCACGTCGGCGGCGAGCAGGGCGAACTGCTTTTCCGCGTGCGGGCCGAAACGGCGGATGCTCAGATCGCGCCCGAGCAGCACGATGGCGACGTTGGCCGCGGTCTGGAGGTTGACCAGGTCGTCGTTGAGGCGGTTGAGCTCGACGTTCCGATTCGACAACTCCTCGTTGACGGTGATAAGCTCCTCGTTGGTCGACTCCAGCTCTTCCTTGGAAGTCTCCAGTTCCTCATTGCTGCTTTGCAGCTCTTCGTTGGCTGACTGGACCTCCTCGTTGGACGCCTGGAACTCCTCGTTGGACGTCTCGAGCTGTTCCTGGATGGACTGGAGGTAGTCGCGAGTCTCCGAGAGCTCGGTTTCGAGCTCGGCGATGCGGCTTTCCTTTTCGCCACGAGGCGAACGGTCAGCGCGAGTCCGCCGGGGTGGCGAGGCCTCACGCCCGCCGCTCGCCTTCTCTGCCTCCTCGAACAGGATCAGAAAGCAGCGCTCACGCAGGTTCTTGAGCGGAATGACTTCCAGGTTCACCGTGCGGGTCTCGCCGTCCCGCTTGACACGGACGTTCTCCTTGCGCGCGGTCTTGTTTTCTTTCTTGGCTTGGCTAATCGCGCTGCGCAGCGGCAGCATCAAGCCCTGGCGCGCCATCTTCAACACGCCGAAGCTCGGCTTGCCGCTGGGCGGCTCTAAAAAAGCGTCGGTCGTCCCGCGGAATTGTAGGACTTGAAGCTCGGCATCGACGAGCACCCCCGGAGGCGCGAATTTGTTGACGGTGATGCGGTCGGCCTCGCGCTGTGCGTTGAGCTCCCCGCGCGAACCTTCCGGCGGCTCCGGCCCAAGGTGCTGCGGCGTCGGAACAGGCGGACGCGGGCCGGGCGGCTCTTCGTGCTCCTTCCTGACCGGAAGATGAAGCCCTAAGGTCCGTGCTGGCTTCTTCGAATAGATCTTGTGCTTCTTGTCCACCGCCTCGAAAAGGTCGGTGAACCCGCCGATGGATTCCGATGCGCCCAGGAGCAGGAATCCTCCGGGCGCGAGCGCGTAATGGAACGTGGGTATCGCTTTCTTCTGCGCGCTCGGTTCGAGATAGATCATAAGGTTGCGACAACTGATCAGGTCTACGCGCGAGAACGGCGGGTCGGCGGTGAGGTTCTGTCGCGCGAAGACCACCATGTCGCGCAGCGTCTTGCTTACACGGTAGCCGCCGTCCGCCTCGACAAAGAACCGCTGTAAGCGCTGCGGCGTGATATCGCCGACGAGGCTCTTCGCGTACAGACCCTGGCGGGCCTTCTCGAGCATCGCTTCGTTGAGGTCGGTGGCGAAGATCTGGAGTTTGCGCATCCGGGGCGCCTTCTCTGCCGCTTCCACGAAGGCCATGGCGAGGGAATAGGCCTCCTGCCCAGTGGAGCAGCCGAGCACCCAGAACCGAAGCGGTTCGTCGCCGCGCTGCTTGAGGAGCTCGGGCAAAATCCTGTGCTTGAGAACGTCAAAGGTTTCGGGGTTGCGGAAGAAGCTCGTTACGCCGATGAGCACGTCGGAGTAGAGGGCGTCGACTTCCTTGGCGTTACCTCGAAGGAAGCCGGCGTAGTCCTCCAACGTGCTCTGCTTGTTGAGCATCAGGCGCCGGGCGATGCGCCGCTCTAGGGTCTTGGATTTATAGAGCGAGAAGTCCACACCGGAATGGCTACGCAGAAGCAGCAGGATTCTCTTGTAGCCGTTATGTGCGGTATCGGACTCGGCCCCGTCCCCGCGCTGGCCCTGGGCACCCACCGGCTCCGCTTCCGTGGGCATCGTCGCGGACGTGAGCAGTGATTGCCCGGCGACATAAGGATGCTTCGCAATCCGCGCGAGCTCCTTCGCAATGTCTACCGGTGAAAGAACGAGATCCACGCAACCCGCCGCAACGGCGCTGCGAGGCATCGAGTCGTATTTAGCCGAGTGATCTTGTGCGAAGGTGATCCCGCCCTCGGCCTTGATAGCCTCGAGGCCCATCGTGCCGTCGTTCGCCGTGCCGGACAGCACCACGCCAACGGCCCGCTCGCGCTGGTCCTGCGCCAACGACTCGAAGAAGGTATCAATGGACCGATGCGAAGTGCGCGTTCGTCTGCGCGGCTGAAGCTTCAAAACGCCCTTGGCGATGGTCAAGTTCGTGTCGGGCGGAATGACATAGATGTGATTGACTCGGACCCGCTCATCGTTCGTGATCTCGCGCACCGGAAGCGAAGTGGCGCGAGAGAGAATGTCCGTCAGCGCGCTTTCATGGTCCGGATCGAGATGCTGTACCAGCACGAACCCCATGCCGGTGTCTCGCGGCAAAGCCTCGAGCAAC
>JANMSA010000163.1:0-7983 GCA_031388865.1 Acidobacteriota bacterium
GGTTCCACTCAATTCGACGAGACTCATCCCATCGAGATCCTTCTCCCCCGCTCACGGGGGAGAAGGTGCCGAAGGCGGATGAGGGGGGCACTCCGTGGCAGCCGGCTGGCAGTAGAAGTCCCCCTTGGGCACCTTCTCGGCCTCACGGGGGGAGTGTGTCTCGAGACCCGAGCGACCCGCAACAACGCTACGCGACTCTCAACAGTCTTCTCAGCTTCTCCACCAGCTCCCCCGCAGAGAAAGGCTTGACCAGGTACTCCTCGGCTCCCAGCGTAGCTGCGCGGCGACGGTCTTCGACCGTCGATTCCGTGGAGATCACCATGATCGGGATCGAGCGGTAAACGGGGTGGTTCTTGAGGAAGCTCACCAGCTCGAGGCCGTTGATGTCGGGCATGTTGATGTCCGTCAGGATGGCGTCGAACTCGTGATGAGGGAGCGTCTTGAGCGCTTCGAAGCCGCTGGCAGCCTCCACAATCTCCAGTCCGAAGATGTCCGTGCCCTCGATGACCGTGGTCAGGTAGGCCCGCATCGAGGAGGAGTCTTCGACCACCAGGATTTTCATGACTGCCTGTTTCTCTCCGACGCGAACACCGCGTTTCCGAAGGCATACCCGGCCTGAGTCAGAAAGATTTCCAGTCCGGTCGTGCTGTCGATGGGGCTGCGATGTTCGGCGTTGTCGCCATACAGGATACCAATGGCCCGGTTCGCATGCATGATCGGCAGCGCAACGATCTCAGTCGGAAGCGCGCCGCCGAGGCTCTCGATCAAGCCGACATTGACCGCAGTGCGGCGCATCTTGCCGCGGTGTGGCCCGTTGGAGGCGACCACGTCGGCCAGCACCGAAGGTTGATCGCGCGCGATGCGCAGTCCGCGCACGCGAGCATCCATCCCCGCGCCTTCTCCAATGGGGCCGAAGCCTCCGACGCCGACGAACGCATCGTCCGCCGCGATGAAAAGTGCACCGCGGTCGAGATACTCCGCGGACAGGCGAAGGATTGTCGCCGAGACCTGGCCGATGTCATTCGGATTGGACAACTCGTTGATGAGCTGGCGCAGCAGGCCGAAGGAGCGGTCCATCGTTTCCTTGCCGGCCTGCTCGTAGAATTTTCTTCCGGCCTCCACCCCACCGCCGGTGATCTGCTCCCAGTTCGAGAACGATCGTTCGGCGAAAAGCACCAGATCGTCCGCAAACAGCGCGAGCTCTTCCTCGATCAGGCCCGGTTGGAGACGCGCGGGCGATGGCTTGGTCAGATACATGTCCGCTCCACGACGGAGGAGCTCATGTCGCCGGCGCAGGTCCGGCTCGGCGTCGATGAGGACGACGGGCAGGCGCGGATTCCGTCGTTTGATCTGCTGCATGAGCCGCCCGGACGCGTCGTCCGAGGTGAGCTCGAGGAACGTCACGAAGAAACTGTTGGCGTTGAAGAGTTCCGTCATCGACGTGCGCACGTCGTCGAGCAGTCCGTACTGAAAGATCTTCACGCCCTGTCTCGTGAACGCGCGCCGTGCCGCCACACGCACCAGCGGGTTCCGCTCGAAAAGAACGATGTTGCGATACGCCGCGTCGGGCGATTCCACTTCGAACAGACCGCCTGCGACCTTGAACTGCCCCGTCGTCGGGCGGGGCGCCGCCTGCGGAGCCGGGGCAGCTCGTGCCAACTCGGGCAATGAAGCCGGCAATGATGTGGCAGGAACGGCTGGGTGGGGCTCTGGCGACGGTGATGCCGGCGTAGCGGCCGCAGGCCGCGGTACTGGCTCTGGTGACGCTGCCGGCGGCTCCACGAATCCTGGCTCCGGTGACAGCTCCGCTAAAGAGGTCGGTTGCGGAGGCGCAGGCGCCGTCGCGCCATCGCGCGCGCCCGGAGTGACGACCGGCACTCCCGCGAGCTCATCGAGAGGCGTGAAGTCGTCGCGGTTGGGAAATGGCAGCACATTGTCCCCATCCGCCTGGGCGGACTCCAGGCGCTGCCCGAGTCCCAGGTCCAGCGCTGCCGGGGCCGCGTCGGCTGAGGCAGCGCCACGGAGCAGCGCTTTCCCGATCTTCAACGACTCCTCGAGCCCCTTGAGCGGCTTGATCTTCTCCCCTTCGGCGGTGCCGAGGAGGCGGTTGGGCGGGATCCCACCCTCCTTGAAGATCATCTCGGGTTCATGTTCCAGGTCTGCAGAACCGATCGCATCACTGAGGATGAAGTTGAACTCCCCTTCCTTGCTCGAGAGCAGCGGGGTAACCACTCCAAGGATGCGCTGATGAACGGCGCTCGCGAGGTCGTCCCTCGAGAGCACATTCATCTCGAGGAGCGCGGTGCCTGAAGCGATCCCGCTCTCCTCCATCTGCCGCACGAGCGAGGCCTGCTGGGGCGTGACCAGCTCCGCAGCGCGCAGGAACGCCACCAGATCCGGATGTTCGGGTGAGCCCGCATTCACGACCAGCCCCTGGCGGAACATGACCGTGTGCCGTCCCTGCTCATTCAGGATCTCGAGCACCCCCGTGCGCCGGGAGAGATACACGATCTGGATGATGTCGGTGAGGGAGAGGTCCTCCAGGCGCCCCAGCAAGCTCACCGCGACAAGCTCCGCCCGCAGTTGCTGGTTGCTGGTTGCTGGTTGTCTGCGAGGTAGGGCCTGGACGACTCAGCACGAGCAACCAGCCACCAGCCACCAGCAACAGGCGCACCGCGACCAGTCCCCAACCTAGGTTTTTCCGTGCGCGCGCGTCTCATCACTGCCGAGATTGTACCGTTTGAGGATACCGTCCAGGATTCCGTTGATGAACTGGCTGGACTTCTGCGTCCCATACTTCTTGGCGATCTCGATCGCTTCGTCGATGATCACCAGCTTGGGCGTGTCGTCCTCGTGGAGGAATTCGTAGATCGACATGCGGATGATGTTGCGGTCCACGGCCGCCATGCGCGAGAGCCGCCAGTTCTCGGCCTGCTTCTGAATCATCTCGTCGAGCTCAGGGAGGTGATCGATGGTGCCTCGGAAGATCTTCGTGGCGAACTCGCGGGTGTTCGGCCTGGACTTCTGCAGTTCCTCGAACGTGCTGATGATCTGGTCGGGCGGATTCCCCGCCATATCGTGCTGAAAGAGCATCTGCAGCGCGAGCTCGCGCGCTTTACGACGGGCACCCATCTAAGACGTTTCCTCCGTGCGAAGCGCGCGCCACAAGTTGGCCATCTCTATGGCGGCGAGGGCCGCCTCCCATCCCTTGTTCGACGTCCCCGGGGATGACCGTTCCACAGCCTGTTCGCGGGTGTTGCAGGTGATCACTCCGAAGGCGATGGGAAATCTTTGCTCGATCGACACGCGGGACAGATCGTTCGTCACCTGCGCAGAGATCAGGTCGAAATGCGGAGTGTCGCCGCGCAGGAGGCAACCCAGCGCGATCAGCGCGTCGTGCGAGCCCGTGAGGTTCGCAGCCAGCGCCGGAATCTCGAACGCACCCGGAACGCGATACACCGAGATCGCGTCATCTGCCGCCCCATGACGCAACAGGCAGGTCAGCGCTCCCTCGAGAAGCCCGGACACGACTTCATCATTGAAGCGCGAGGCGATGATGCCGAAATGGAGACCTTCGGCGTGGAGGTCTCCCTCGAAAGAACGGGGCATGGCGCGCGGAGTATAGATGCCAAATGACAATCGCACGACCCCCACTTCCATCCTTTGGCGGCATCGGACGCTGATGGCCCTGCGGCGCGACTTCCCTGCGCTGGCCGGAAACTCGTCGCCGGAACTCCGTTGCTCCTGGTGTGGATTCGCTCGTCAGGGCCGCAGAGAGTCCTGGTCGTCCACAAGGGACGGAATTGGCCTGTCGCGCGAAATGGGCAATCTCACTTCGCCGCGCCCCTGGCTGCCAGGGAGGAGGGCGGCTTCTTCTCCTCTTCGCGAGGGGTGGTGTAGAAGTCGAGGATGCCGCCATAGATCGCTTCCGCGAGCTGCTGCCGATGTCGTGTCGTCTGGATCAGATCGCGGTCCTTCGAGTTGCCGAGGTTGCCAACTTCGAGGAGCATGCGGGTGGGAATCTGGTTGTGACGGATGATCGCCGGCACCCATTCCTTCTTGTTGCGAATCACGTTGTCGCGGATCGGAGCGAAAGGATGGACCTTCAGGCGCCGGCGGCCAAAGGACGCCATCACCGACTCGGCCAGCTCGCGTGAGAGCCCCTCCGCTACGAGCGCCTCGGCACGCGACTGCGTGACGGTGGGCTGCTCGCGCACCTCTGCGCGGGTCAGGTAAATGTCGCCTTTCTTTCGATAGGTTCCGGTGACGAAGCTGGCACCCGGGACGTAAGCCATGGCACCACGCAGCGACGGATGGAGCGAGTCCGCGTGGATGGAGAGGAAGACCACTTTCTCTTTCGGGAGGCCTTCCTTCATCGCACGCCGGAAGATCGAATTGGCCAGATACCAGCGCAGGTTCACACCCACGATTGCATCATCGAGACGAAATCTCGGCGTGGTCTGCACGTAGTGGTCCGTGACCGCTGGGAGCACGTTGCGTTCAGCAACGGAGAAACCGTGCCCTCTTGAACGCGTCGTGACCGAGACTCGCGCGCCGCTGTGATTCTCGAGAACCTTCCTGAGGCGCATGGCAACGTCGTAGACGTACGCGGATTCCCAGACTCCGTCGTGCTCGGTCCCTGGGTCGTTCCCCCCATGTCCGGGGTCGAGGATCACGTGTACGCCGACGAGGCCCGCCGCTCGTGTGCGGCGGGCCACTTTCGCGCTTTCACGGCGGGTAGCCTCGCGCGCCACGCGCGCAGGGTCGTCACGGGGCCGGAACTCCGGCAGCAGCAGGTCCATCGGAATCTTCACCGGATAACCGACACGAATACGGGCGACATCCTCGATCGCATTGAACTTCACGATGCGCTCGAGGACATCGCCGACGTCTTTCGCGTACACGCTTCCAGTGAAACGGATGGCGACGGATGAGTAGAGAGCCTCCCCCTTCTGCAGCCGGTAAACGGCAAAAGGCTCGGCCGCCTTGCGGTCGTAGAAGAGCTGCGGCGTCAGAGGCGGTTGCCCCAGAGGTGCGACTGCAGCCGCCTCCGGTACATTTTCATCCGCTGCTGAACGCTGATTCGCATCGTCCGCGGGCTTCCGAACCTCTGCTGCCGTCTTCGGTGCATTCTCTTCCTCCGAGCTCCCGCCGAATGCAGCGGTGAGCAACCGTTTGGGAACGAGGATCACGTCACCTTTGCGGGTCGAGAGTCCCTGGTCGGGATTCGCCTTGCGAATGAGGGAGTAGTGGATACCGTCACCGGTAAACCACTCCGCGATGTTCCAGAGCGATTCCCCTTCGATACCCCGTGCGCCGATGACGACGTGCTTCCACCCCTCAGGCGTGAGTTGGTCGTGCGGAAAGAGCGTTGCAGCGATCTCGCGCTGCAGCATGGGACGGAGCAGAGCAAACGGAACGCGTACGGGATGGTCGGTCTTGAGGGTCTCGTCGGCCTCGTTCAGCGCGGCGAGCTCCTCCCAGTTCGAGGCGTCGCCGCTGACACGGCGCGCGAGCCGAGTCCAGGCATCGCCGGCGTGGGGCTTGACGCGCACGTCGATCTCGTAGTCGCGCGTGAGCGTCGCACGCAGTTCGGGCGTGATCTGAGCCGTGACGATGGGAGCCTGCGCAGCGACAGGGGCTGCGGCGGTGGACGCCGCGACGAAGAACCCCAGGTACATCCACACCCGCCCGCTACGCACGCCCTGTAGTGTACACCCCGCCGTCGGTTCTCCGTTTTTTCGAGCCGATCTCGGGGTCTTCGGGTGTTCGGGTCTTCAGGTCTTCGAGTCTTCGAGTCTTCGAGTCTTCGAGTCTTCGAGGAGCAGACGCTCCGAGCCTCACCTTTCGCGAGATTGCCCCGTTTCTGTTCCGCGAATGCGCGGAGAGAGCATGGCCTCATCGTGACCTATGCCACGTCTCCCTGAGATCGGAGCCCAGTGATGCTCTCCTCTGGCGGACTTGAAGACTCGAAGACTCGGAGGCTCGAAGACTCGAAGACTCGAAGACTCGAAGACTCGGAGGCTCGAAGACTCGAAGACTCGAAGGCTCGAAGACCTGGCAGCGAGTCAGAGCGAAGCCAGCCCTGACGGCAGCCGCTTCCAATACTCCGTCTCGCTTTCGAAGAAAGTCGCGGCGGCGAGAAGCGAGCCCTCGGCAAAGTGGGGAGCCATGATCTGGAGCGACAGCGGGAGGCCCGTCGTGTCGAACCCCGACGGCACGGCGATGGCCGGGATGCCCACGAGGTTCGCAGGCGCGGTGAACACGTCCGACAGGTACATCGACAGGGGATCTGCGGTCTTCGCCCCGATGACGAAGGCCGGCTCGGGGGTCGTGGGGGTGATGAGGTAGTCGAATGCTTCGAAAGCCTGTGCGAACTCATGCCGCAGCTTGGCCCGGACTCGCTGCGCGCGCCCATAGTACGCGTCGTAGTAGCCAGAGGAGAGTGCGAACGTTCCGAGCATGATCCGCCGCTTGACCTCGGCGCCGAAGCCCTCCCCGCGTGAGTCGAAGTACACCTCTTCGAGAGAGCGCGCACGCTTGCTGCGATGCCCGTACCGGACGCCGTCGAACCGCGACAGGTTTGCGCGGGCCTCGGCGTTGGCGACAACGTAGTAGATGGCGATCGCGGCACCGATCGTGGGCATGCTGACGGGTTCCACAGTGGCGCCGCCGCGGCGCAGGACGTCCACCGCAGCGTCGAAGTTCGTCCGGACCTCGCCTTCGAGGCGCTGGAGCGCTTCGCTCACGATTCCGAACCGCTTCCCCTTCACGCCAGCATCGAGACCCGCCGCGTAGTCGTCGACGGGCGCGAGACTGGAGGTCGAGTCGGCAGGGTCGTGGCCGGCGATGATGCCCAGCACCTCAGCACAATCGCGGGTCGTTTTCGTGACGATGCCGATCTGGTCGAGGCTGGAAGCGAACGCCACCAGACCCCACCGGCTTACGCGTCCATACGTGGGCTTGAGACCGACCACACCGCAGAACGCGGCCGGCTGGCGGACCGATCCTCCAGTCTCCGACCCGAGCGCTGCCGGAACCATGCGTGCTGCGACCGCCGCGGCCGAGCCACCCGAAGATCCCCCCGCGACCCGCGTCGTATCCCACGGATTGCGCGTCACGCCGAATGCCGAGTGTTCGGTCGAGGAACCCATCGCGAACTCGTCGAGGTTCGCCTTCCCGACGATGGACGCGCCACGAGCCCGCAGCCGGGTGATCGCGGTGGCGTCGAAGGGCGAAACGAAGTCGCCCAGAATTCGCGACCCGCACGTCGTGGGCATGTCCGTGGTGACGATGTTGTCCTTCACCGCGATGGGCAAGCTCCCTTCCGCAGCATCACTGTGCACATGCAGAAAGGAGTGCAGATGCTCATCGCGCGCGGCGATGGCGCGGAGGCAGGCGTCTACGTACTCGCGAGGCGAGACCTCCTCGCGTGCGCTCGCCCAGGGCAGTTCGAGGAGCTCACTCACCGCCGATCACCTTCGGCACCACGAAGAAGCCGTTCCGCCAGGCCGGCGCATTGCGTGCTGCCAGATCGCGATCGATGGAAGGCCGAGGCTCATCCTCGCGCATGGGCATCACCACGGCATCCCGCTCCTCGAATCCTTCGACATCGATCTCCCGGAGCTGGTCGATGTACGTGAGGATCTCCGTCATCTCCGCGGCCATCCGATCGAGTTCCGGGTCATCGAACTCGAGATGTGCCAGCGCCGCAATGCGGGCTGCTTCGGCGCGGTCGATCTTCATTCGAGGGTTATATCGCATGCCGGCGCACAACGCGCCCGTAGCCGCAACCAAACGGCGCCGCAGGAGTCTTCGCGTCAGCGATCCGCAAGCGTTCCACCCTGTCATCCCGAGCGTGAGTCGAGGGACCTGGGCGGGAGGGGCATCAAGTGCTCATGCTGTCGCCGCACCCACACAGTCCCTCCACTCGCGCTACTAATGACACGACTGTCGTCTGCTCGAGGGGTCGCTCCCGTGCCA
>JANMSA010000169.1:0-2487 GCA_031388865.1 Acidobacteriota bacterium
GATGGATTTCGGCGCCGGCCATCATGGGGATGGGATCGACCAGGCGCTTGCCGGGACGCCGCTGTTTCTCGCGCCGGAGGTACTCGCCGGCACGCCCGCCACCGTCCGCACGGACGTCTACAGCCTCGGCGTGCTGCTCTATCACCTCGTGACGGGATCGTATCCGGTGACCGGACGGTCGCTTGCGGACATTCGCGAAGCGCACGCGCAGGGGCGGCGAACGTCGCTGCGCGAGTTGCGACCGGACGCGTCACAGGTCTTGGTCGACGTTGTCGAACGCGCGCTGGCCGCCGACCCGAACGACCGCTTTCAGAGCGTCGGCGAGTTTGACACGGCACTCGGGAAGGTCGGAGCTGCTGGAGTCCCGGCGGCCACCGAGTCTTCCATTCACACGAGAGACCCGCGGGCAGGCATCTGGCTGACGTGGGCCGCCATAGCCGGTACGGCGGTTCTGGTCGCGGTCGCGTTGTCGTTCAACGATCTGCGGGCCAGGCTGGGCGGTCGCGACCAGGAGGCCAGTGTGGTCTTGGCCGACACGCCGTCCGCCAGAGTTCGCCGGTTGGCGATGCCGCCGTTCCTGTTGATTGGATCTCCCTCTCGCGACGGCCGCTACATGCCCTTCACGGCGAACGGCGAGGTCTCCGTTCTGGACCTCGCGTCGGGCCGCTCGCGTCAGGTCACCGACCAGCAGTCGACCCCGGGTCAAGCCGGCGATGCGGCGATCTCCCCTGATGGCAGCCTCATCAGCTACGCCTGGCGGCTGCCTGACGGCTCGTCTGAGTTGCGGGTTGCCAAAATCGACGAGACGTGGCCGTCGGTGGCCGTCGGCGGCCCGCCACCGCTCGTGGTGATGCGCGGCGATCGCGACACGTCGCTCGTTCCCGTTGAATGGTCGCACGACGGCCAGCACATTCTTTGCTGGGCACAGCGATCTGACGGCGCCGCCGACCTTGTGCTGACGGTGCGCACCGGGGCCACGCATACCGTCCTCCAGACATTCCGGGAAAGACGCCCGCGGCGCGTCAGCCTGTCGCCCGACGGCCGCTACGTCGTCTACGACCTTGCCGTGTCGCCACCCGCGCCACAACACGATCTGTTCATTGTCGGGACCGACGGCAGCGCACCGCACGTTCTGCTCGCGGACACGTTCGATGACACCCTTCCGGTGTGGACACCAGACGGCGCAGGTGTGTTCTTCGTGAGCGACCGGGCTGGATCAATTGATGGCTGGGTCCTCAAGGTTACAGACTCCGTGGTGCAGGGCGACCCGGCGCGGGTCGCGAAGAATCTCGAACGTGTGTCTCCTCTCGGGTTCAGCGATGCGGGCGCTCTTTACTACACGTTCGAAACGAAGTCAGAAGAGGTCTACTCCGTTTCGGCCGATGAGCCTGTTGGTCCGAGAGATCAGCCGGTCGCAGTGCCGCGCGGATGGGGGACCGCTCACCGGGGGCCCGCCTGGTCCCCAGATGGCAAAACGCTGGCGTATTTCTCAAACCGCGGCATGCGCCAAGCCGAACGTGAGAGTGTCGTCACGCTGCTGGACGTCGGCACTGGCCGCACACGGGATCTTCTGCCGTCGCTTTCGTATTTCGGTGGTGGCGACGGCCCGCGCTGGTCGCCGAGCGGCCGCGAACTGTTGATTCGTGGACGGGATTTCCAATACCGTTGGGGGTACTTCCGTGTCGACGCCGTCACAGGCGTCACGACTCCCGTGGTCCTGGGTCGAACCGCCGACGATACCGTCAATCTCGGGGCGGCGTTCCACTGGACGCCTTCCGGAGACGGCGTGACCTACAACAGAGCTTCGGCTGGAGTGGTCGTCCATGATTTCGCGACCGGCGAAGAAAAGGTCCTCCTTTCGAACCCACGGGACGGGAAGATCTTTTCTTTCGGGTTCGCGCCTGACGGACAACGAATTGCGTTTTCGTCGAACCGCGGCACCGGGCCGCAGGACGGAAGTGCAGGCACCCGACGGGGCTCGCCACACCCTCGTCACCATGCAGGGCCGACGCGGGATCCTTTTCCAGGCTTGGACCCCGGACGGACGCGACCTGATCTATTCGACCCGGTCGGAGGCTGCGCCTGTGCCGAGGCTCTGGCGCATCCCTGCGACCGGCGGGACGCCCACGGACATGCTGATCCCACTCGACACGCCGTACAACCTGAACTTCGTCGCGCTGGCGCCCGACGGACGCCGGGTGGCTCTTACCGCGGGGCGTTCGACATTTGAGATCTGGGTCATGGAGGGATTCCTGTCCCGCTGAATATTAAGAAGCACGCCGAACAAGAACCATTTCTCTGCGTTCTCGGGCACCTCTGCGGGCTCCTGCGTGAGATCGTCGTGACACCGTGCGATAATTCAAGGTTCCAGCGTCTCTGGAATCGTCGCCATGAGCTCGTCCACGTCCACCTCTCTCACGCTCCGCGCCCTGCTCAAGACCGCCGCCACCCGGCTTGGTCTCGGGGTACCGGGGAGGGGTGTGAGCG
>JANMSA010000174.1:0-1989 GCA_031388865.1 Acidobacteriota bacterium
CTGGTGGTCAACTCGGCCCATCTGGCGAGCATCTCTTCGCCGCCCGAGCACCGCTGGCTGCCGATTTTCTGGGTTGCAACTCCGACGACCAGCGCTCCCCGTCATGCACCCGTCCCCAGAGATCGAAGTTGTGTGCTCCCGTGGCATCCGTGCGCCAGATGATCCAGGCGCGGTTCTGTCCATCGACGCCGGCGACCGGATAGTTCTGCGTCTGCTTCCAATGCCAGTACGGGAGGACGGCGTCGCGCGGCGTCTTCGTAGTCGCGCCGAAGCTGACCTGACCCGGAAGTGCTCCGGCAGACGCCGCTGGCGGAGTGAGCCAGCGGCCGGCGCGCAGGACTCGCACGAAGGCGTCTCCACTGTGGCGATCGGCCCGGAACTCATCGGAGGCGTGACCGCGCATCCCGTTCCACGCCACCCACAGCGTTCCATCCGATGAAGCGGCAAGCGAGGCAGAGTCATCGATCGTCGCATGTCGCGTCACCTGCATCGGCCTGTCGATTCGCGGCGGAGCCGACCCATTGGCGGTGGCGTTTGCCAACCAGATGTCGTAGTTGGCCGATCGTGTGGAGTCCCAGCCGATCCAGATACCGGTCGCTGAAGCCGCCAGCGACGGGCGGCGATCGGAGCCGGAGCTGGTGATGGTGGCAGGCCTGCTCCACCCGCCGCCGTTCTCGCTGGTGAGCTGAAGCCCGAATCCTCCCGGCCGGGCGATCTCCCACGCGATCCAGACCCGGTTCTGCCGGTCCGCAGCCACCACCGGATGGAGCGCGTCGCTCGATTCCGCGCTCAGTCTCCGTTCGTTGCTCCAGCCGCGATGACTCCGCGTGCGCGAGTAAACTCCCCACTTTCCGTTCCTGCGACCGTGCCAGACGGCGAGCAATCTTCCGCGGCCATCGACCATCAGCTTCGCGCCGCTTTCCACACCCTCACCGCGATCGAGTCGTTGGTCTTTCGACCAGACCGCACCGCTTCTGCGGCGCCCAACGACCACGTCCATCCCACCGCGGAGGGAGGTCCAGGCCACCCACAAACGACCATTGCGGTCGACCACGGCGCTTCCGTACTTGTCGTAGTCCGTGCCACCGCTGGGAGTGTCGACCGCGCGCAGCACGTCATCAGCGACAGCGCTGCCTGCCGCGAGAGAAAGCACGAGAAAGCAGATGGCTGCCGCGACCGATCTCATGGCACGATCGCGATGGCGTCGACGACGATGCGTGACCCGAGGCGCAGTTGCGCGCCGATCGTCGTCCGCGCGGGCGGTGCCACGGGAAAACAGCGTTTGAAGACCTGGTCCATCTCGGCGAACTCCGCGAGGTCGGCTAGGTATACCGTTACCTGCACGACATGCGCGAAGTCGCTCCCGCCGGCCTCGAGCACCCCCCGCACATTCTCGAAGACTCGTTCCGCCTGGATCCGGATGTCGTCTTCCACGATCTCGTTCGTGGCCGGGTCTTTCGGCACCTGCCCGGCCACGAAGAGCATCCGGTCGGTCACTACACCCTGCGAGTAAGAGCCCCCGGGACGCGGTGCATCTTCGGTGCTGATGACACGTTTGCTGCTGGCCATGTTCGTAGTCTACCCACTTCCCCACTTCCCATCCCCACGGCACATTCTTTGCGAACGCATGCGCGAGAGGAGACTAACGAATGGCGACAGTGAACGCGATCAGCCTTCTAAAAGCCGACCATAAGAAGGTCAAGGGGATGCTCGACGATCTCGAGTCCACAACCGAACGAGGCCCGGGCAAGCGTACGAAGTTGCTGGCGCAGATCCGGACCGAGCTGGAGGTGCACACCACCATCGAAGAGGAGATTTTCTACCCCGCGTTCCTGAACGCGGTGAAGAAGAAAGAAGATCGCGAGATGTACTTCGAGGCCCTCGAAGAGCATCACGTCGTGAAGGTGGTCCTGCCGGAGATGGCCGCGACGGACCCTACCAGCGAAGAGTTTGGCGCGAAGGCGAAAGTCCTCAAAGAGCTCGTCACGC
>JANMSA010000182.1:0-4258 GCA_031388865.1 Acidobacteriota bacterium
CCGGATCTCCACCGCGTGCGAGCTCCGCGAGCGAGACCAGCACGTCCGGAACAGGGCGCGCCTCGACCGCTGCTGCTTGCGCCAACATCGTCACCGACAGGATCGCGATCATCATCCGATCACCTATTCCCAGCTCTTGAGCATCCAGGAGCACAGCTTGTAGAGGACGCGGGCGCCGACGTTGGCGTCCCACTCGTTTCCGTCGGCGCCGGGCGCGACTTCGTTGAGATCGAAGCCGACGATGGTGACGCCCGAGTCGACGACGCGCTTGAGGAGGATGCACGCCTCGTTGAACGAGAGTCCGCCGGGAACCGGCGTGCCGGTACCGGGACAAAGCGTAGGGTCGAGGCCGTCGATGTCCCAGGAGAGATAGATGTCGCGAGGCAGTGCGGTGACGATCTCGTCGGCGAGACGGGCGAAGGGCACACCCTCTTCCTTGCGGGTCGCAAGGCCCGCATCGTAGAACGTGACGATGCGGTTGTTCGAGCCGTCGATCATCTCGCGCTCAGCTTGACCGAGGTCGCGCACTCCGACCTGCACGAGCTTCGCGACGTCGTCGAGCTTGCTCATCACATTGTTGAAGATCGACGCGTGCGACCAGGTAAAGCCCTCGTACGCGTCGCGGAGATCTGCGTGCGCGTCGAGGTGCA
Organism: Acidobacteriota bacterium; assembly: GCA_031388865.1. GTDB lineage: Bacteria > Acidobacteriota > Thermoanaerobaculia > Gp7-AA8 > Gp7-AA8 > QHVT01. Next base: position 651 of record JANMSA010000182.1, read on the forward strand.
GGATGCCAAGACCGGGATACTTTTCCGCATAGGCGCGGATGGCGCCGAACGGCACGGAGTGATCGCCGCCGAGGATCACGGGCATCTTCCCTGCTGCGATCAGAGCAGACGTCTGTTCATACACCCAGTCGTTCACGCGGTCCCCGATGGCGTTCACCTTCTTTGCAGCCGCGCGTGTCCTGCGATCGACGACGCCACCTTTCTCGATGACCACCGCTGCGATCTTCTTGGCCTCCGCATTCCACCGCAAGACCTTCTTCGGAAGGTTCAGCATGGCGATGCCGGAGGCGTACGGGCGTCCTGTCTCATGATCGAAGAGATCGACCTGCCGGGACGCCTCCAGAACGGCCTGGGGACCGTTCGATGTGCCACCCCCGTACGAGGTCGTAGCCTCAAACGGAACCGGAATGACCACCACCCGTGAGTCTTCGGGTGTGAACGGGAGCCCGTAGATCCCGCTCTCCGCGCCTGCGGGATCGTCCGGATTGAAGTCGTGAGGAAGGACTCTGGCCATCAGTCCATATCCATCGGATTCACGTATTTGGTGTCCGATTTCTCGGCGCGCTCGAGCGCTTCCTTGAATCGTTCCTCGAGGATGCGCGCCCGGTCCTTCTGGCTCTCCATCTGCCGGTCGAAGCGTTTCGAGGCCTCACTCTTCTGTGACTCGAGACCTGCGACCATCGACTCCAGCGTTCCAGCCGTCTTCACCTCGCGGGCCTTGTGCAGCAGCACCTCGCCGCTGACGCGGTCCACCACGAGCGTTGCGTCGCAGCAGGGACAGGTGATCTCGAAGTTCTTCACCGGCCGATTGTATCGCGCGTCTTCGCGCGGGTTGTCGGTTGTCGGTTGTCAGTTGTCTGGGCATTCCGGCTTGGACGGCAGTCGCGGAGCCTGGTCCTCAGAGCAAGAACCCGCAGACAACTGACAACTCACAATCAACCAATCCAACTGACAGCTGACAACAACGCACTCACTCCAGCGCCTGCGCCAGATCCGCGATGAGATCGTCGGGATGCTCGAGACCCACCGATACGCGAAGAAGATTCTCAACGGTGCGGCTGTCGGGACCCTCGCTCGAGTTCCGGTGCTCGATCAGGCTCTCGACGCTGCCGAGGGACGTGGCGCGCGTGAAGAGGCGCGTCCTTGCGGTCACCGCCAACGCCTCGGCCCGCCCGCCGCGCACCAGGAAGGACAGCATCCCGCCGAACGACGACATCTGCCGCCTGGCCACCTCATAGCCGGGATGCGTCACCAGTCCGGGGTAGTAGACAGCCTCGACTCGGGGATGCGAATAGAGGAAGCGAGCCACGGCGAACGCGTTCTCGCTGTGCACGCGCATTCGCGGCGCCAGCGTGCGGATGCCGCGCAGGACCAGCCAGGAGTTGAACGGGGAGGCCACGCCGCCGACCAGCTTGCGCACTCGCTGAGTCTCCTCGAACCAGGCGTTGCGCGTTCTGAAAGCCAGCGACCCGCCCTGCACGTCCGTATGACCACCCAGATACTTGGTCGTCGAGTGCAGCACTACGTCCGCGCCCAGCTCGATCGGGCGCTGCAATGCAGGTGTGGCGAAGGTCCCGTCGACTACGAACTGCGCTCCTCGCTCGTGGGCGATTTCTCCGAGCGCGGCCAGATCGACGATCTTCATCAGCGGATTCGATGGAGACTCCGCCCAGAGCACTGTCGTCTGCTCGCGAAAGGCGTTGCGCACCACGTTGAGATCATCCATTGCCACGAAGTCGTAGGCGATGCCCCACCGCTGCATGTAGTGATTGGCCAGCTCGCGGTATCCGTAATAGCCGTCGTCAGGGAAGAGCACATGCGCGTCGCGGGGCAGGGCCTGCACCAGCGCCGCCCCGGCTCCCATCCCCGACCCGAACACGAGTGCGGCCTCTGCGCCATCGATCGCCGCAAGAGCCTCCTCCAACTGGGTCTGCGTCGGATTGCCGTCGCGAACGTAGCTGTATCCGTGCGAAGGCTGGCCGTCTTCCGTCCGTTCGAAAGTCGTGGAAAGGTGAATGGGTGGAGCGAGCGCGCCGCTCTCCGCGTCGATGCGCATGCCTGCATGAATCGCTTTGGTTTCGAAGTGCATGGTCGCGGTAGGATACGCCGCGAGGGTCCGCGATGGCGCGTGCAGGGCAGGCTTCGATTCTGGTCCTCGATGACGACCCCGCAGTCGGTGTGTTCGTCAAGGGAACGCTCCACGGGGGACGCTACCGCACCCAGTGGCATCCGGATGTCGAGAGCGCGCTGGCCAGCATCGCCGCTGAAACCCCCGACCTGGTCTTCGTGGACATCGATCTCGGTGCGAATCGCACCGGCCTGGAGTTTCTGAAGGTGCTTCGCGCGGATCCCGCGACCGCCAACATCCCGGTGGTCATGTTGACAGACATGGCAGACACGCTCAATCGCGAGCGGTCGCTCAGGCTCGGAGCGGATCGCTATCTCGTGAAGCCCGTCGCGCCGGAAACGCTGCGCCGGGTCGCCGGGGAGATGCTCTCCACCCGCGACGACATGTGGTGGACGATGACGCTGCGCAGCGACCAGGTCGCGCGTCTGCGAGAGCTTTTCTTCGACGCGACGACTGAAGTCCCCACGCTTGCAGTCGTCGTCGACGACCTGCGCCGCATGATTGACGATGGCCAGACGCTGGCGGTGTTCTGCGTCGAGATCGTGCCGCTCTTCCGTGCGGGCGAGCGCCACCTCTGGGAATCCTTCGACGCGCTCCGTCGCGATTTCGTCCGCGGACTGCGCGTCGTAGCAGCACCGATCCTCGGAAACGAAGTGATCATCGGAACGAGCCATACCGGGGCCAACGACTTCTACTGCTTCGCTCGCGATCCGGGAACGATGAACGTGGCGCAGACCACCCGCGACCTCGAGCGCGTCGCCCGCACGGCACTCAGGGCGGTCTCCACAGACTCGGAGCTACGGGAAGAAGTTGTGGTGTTCGCCGGCGGCTCGTCGACGCAGCGACAGGGGCTCTTCGCACCGCGAATCCTCTACAACGCGGTGCGCGAGGCCAAAGACAGTGCGGAACGTCGCGGGACGCGTTACTACCACGGCATGCGCGAGCGGCTCGAGCGCTCCGTGCAGGAGCGGCTCATCACCACCGTCTTCCAGCCTGTATTCAACCTGGAGACACGCCAGATCGTCGGGTACGAGGCCCTCTCGCGCGGCCCCGCCGGCACGGAGATCGAGAATCCGGAAGTGCTCTTCGACCTCGCACGCGACTTCGACATGGTGTGGGAGCTGGAGGCGCTCTGCATCGAGAACGTCGTCCCATGGCTCGCTGACCTGACCTCGCGCGGGCTCCTGTTCTTCAATGTGGAGTCCCACTTCATCCAGCAGATTCAGCATCGTGGTACCGAGGTCTTCGAGCCCTTCTTCGCCTGCAACCGGCAGATCGTCATCGAGGTGACCGAGCGTAGCGCGATCCGCGATTACCGCACGTTCCGCCGCACGCTTCTCGACCTCAAGAAGATCGGGTTCAGGATCGCCATCGACGACTGCGGGTCTGGATATGCCACCCTCGAGGCGATCGTCGAGTTGCAGCCGGACTACCTGAAAGTGGGACATTCACTGTTTCACAACGTCGAGAACGATCCGAT
>JANMSA010000189.1:0-2854 GCA_031388865.1 Acidobacteriota bacterium
ATCACGCCGTCAGGCCCGATGATAAACGTGTTGCGCAGGATTCCCTGATACCTCCGCCCGTACATCGACTTCTCACCCCACGAGCCGTACGCCTCGGCCACGGCGTGATCTTCATCGGCGAGCAACGGAAACGGCAACCGGAACTTGTCCCGGAATTTTCCGTGCGCCGCCAAGCCGTCCGGCGATACCCCAAGCACCACTGCACCCGCCGCCACGACGTCAGCCCAGGCGTCGCGAAACTCGCAGGCCTGTGTGGTGCAGCCGGATGTGTCGTCCCTGGGGTAGAAGTACAGCACCACGGGTGTGCCTCGTAGCCCGGCCAGCGAGACCGTTCCGCCGGCCGACGAGGGCAGAGTGAAATCTGGGGCCTTCATGCCTGGGGTAAGCATCGGTACGACTCCGGAGGACGGTGACCAAGCTCGCGGGATGAGGACCTCGGGCATAAATTAGGGTGGGCGTCCCCTCACGGGGATGGCGTCCCGCAGAACAGCTTCAATCCCGATCGAGGGCCCAGGGTGCAACTAACGGTAGTTTCGATGGGACATGGGGTCGCCGTGATGGCGACGGCGCCTGACGTGTCAGGCCTGGCGGGAGCTGGCAGGCAACGGTGGGGCAACATGCCCTGTCGTACGTCCTTCACCCCACGAGCAGATCGCATGCGTGGGTTGAGCAGGTAGGCTACCACCGATGGAGATGCCTCCCGCGTGGGTGCGAGAATTGTCCCGACAATTGCTTGCGATGGAAGCAGCGAACGACAGTGCGGGTAAACCACGCGCGCACGAAGGGGTGCGAGTCTGCGAGAAGCTGAGAATTGCCGTGACACGCTTTGCCGGGGCAGACGCCTTTGCTTCGCTCATGCGGAGGGCGCTGGCGCTGGCTCGTGCCGATGCCCCCTCGGTGCAAGACATGACCGTGAATGCTGACGGTTCAGTGGACGGACTCGAAGCGCTCGCCGCTGCCAGGAGCCGCGCCGGGGCGGCTGAGGACTGTGGGGATCTCGCAGCCGATTCGGCATCCGCGATCGTAACCCACCTGCTCTGGCTGTTGATCACGTTTGTCGGCGAGCCGGTCACGCTCAGGCTGGTGCGCGATGGCTGGCCCGCGTCATCAATGCAGGAACAGCGTCGGAGGATCAAGGCTTCATGAGCGCGCATCGCGGACACACTGACGCACCACGCCACCGTCCCGATCGAGTGACGATTCGGCAACTGCCCACCGAGGTCCCAGGCCTCGATGAAATTCTCGGCGGCGGCCTGCCCGAGTACTCCTTCAACATCATCGCCGGCGCTCCCGGAAGCGGCAAGACCACGCTGGCGCACCAGCTCATGTTCGCCAACGCCACCCCAGAGCGGCCGGCGCTGTACTTCACCGTGCTCGGCGAGCCGGCCATCAAGATGCTGCGCTATCAACAGCAGTTCACCTACTTCGACCACGCCAAGATGGACGGAGGGGGAGGGGCGGCGGTCCGCTTCGTCAACCTCAGCACGATCGTCCTCGAACAGGACCTCGGCGCGGTCCTCGATGCGATCATCAAGGAAGTCGAGGCGTCCCACCCGAGCATCGTTGTGGTCGATTCCTTCCGCACCGTGGTGCGCAAGGCGACCAGCCAGGCGACAGAAATGGAGCTCCAGGGCTTCGTCCAGCGCCTGGCGCTTCACCCGACCAGCTGGCAAGCCACCACGTTCCTGATCGGCGAATACGTCGAAGGCGAGCTGCGCGACAACCCGGTCTTCACTGTGGCCGACGGGTTGATCTGGCTCGTCCAGAGCGTCGAACGCAACTCGATCGTGCGCAAGATGCAGATCATGAAGCTGCGGGGGAAGGAGTCCGTGCCCGGTCTGCACACGTTCCGCATCACCGAGCATGGCGTGCAAACCTTCCCGCGCACCTTCGGGCTCACCGATAACAAATCAGCGCACGTCAAGGGCCGGCGGCGTCTTTCCACCGGCGTCCGCGAACTCGACGCCCTCATGGGCGGCGGCATCCCCGAAGGCGACAGCCTGCTCGTCGCCGGACCCTCCGGAGCGGGCAAAACCGTGCTCGGCATTCAGTTCATTGCGGAGGGTCTGAGACGGGGCGAGCCGGGCATCGTCGCGATGTTCGAAGAGCTTCCCAATGAGTTCATGCAGCGGGCGGCCTCGTTCGGCTTCTCCCTCGGCAAGCACCTCAACGACGGCTCGCTCAAGCTCATTTACCTGAGACCGCTCGACCTCTCGGTGGATGAGACGGTGCACGAAATCGTGAGCGCGGTCAAAGAGATCGGCTGCAAGCGCCTGGTCATTGACTCGCTGGTCGGCTTCGAGATGGCGCTGGCCCCCGACTTCCGCACTGATTTTCGGGAATCACTGTACCGGATGATCGGGGCGCTCACGCGGCTGGGCGTGACCATCATCAGTACCGTCGAGGTCGAGGAGAACTTCACCTCGATGGGCCTGAGCAACTTCACCATCTCATTCCTCGCCGACGACATCGTGCGCCTGCGCTACGCATCGATTAACGGGCAATTGCGGAAAGTCATGATGGTGGTGAAGATGCGCCGCAGCAAGCACAGCATCGACATGTGCTCCTACGAGGTCACTTCCAAGGGCCTGGTGATCGGCGAGCCGATGCGTGGCTACCGCGCCCTGACCAGCGGCATCCCCGGTCCGTGGTCGTCCGAGGCAGGCCAGAGTGTTCCCGAATTGCAAACCGACCGCCCCTCGGAACCCCGCCCCCCGACGACGAGCCCACCGAAGCCGAAGCCCGGAAGGAAGAACGCAAAACGCAGGGCTCCGTGAAGGGCACCCCCCGCACCGCTCCCGGGGGCAACATGGAGCAGCAACCGCCCGAGATGAACGAGGCGCTGCCGGCGCTG
>JANMSA010000217.1:0-2069 GCA_031388865.1 Acidobacteriota bacterium
CGGGCGACGACGTGAACCGTTCCGTAGAATGTTGCGGGATCTGGAACCAATGCTGAGGGCAAGCGTTTTCCACCGCATGCCCTTTACCTTCTCGAAGATTGGACAGGGCCTGGCGTGGGCAGGCGGTCACTTTATTAAGAGCCCATCGCTGCTCAAATTCCTCGGCATGGTCTCGACGACCGTCGTTGTCAACGCATGTACCGACGGACGCGCTCAGACTCCCGTCCCGACGACCGATGTGCGCGACGCGCTGACAGAACTGGCCCGCGGCGAGGGGGACCTGGCTCCGCTGACGGTGACGTTCGACCACCTCCACGCGCTCCACGGCGGTCTCCAGCTCACCATCCATGGCGACGGGAGGGTCGAGCAACGGGCGCTCAGAACGAAAGCCGGCGATCCGAAAGACCAAATCACACAGGACGATCTCAAATCCCTCGCCGCACTGCTCGTGAAGCACGAAGTCTGGACCGAGCGCATCGACGAGAGACCACCGGTCCCGGACGAAAGCCGCGCGACGCTCAAGACCTGCTACCGCGACGAGTGCGTCGAAATCCGGGAGTGGTACAACGACCTCGAGAAAAACGCCCGCATAGGCGACGTTCTGAAGGTCATGAAGACCGTCGCCTGGAAGCCGCCGACGCCCGAGAAGTGGAAGGTCACGATCACAACGCGCGGCGGGTTCACCGGTAAGGGCACGGGCGGCATGATCGCCACATCGGATGGGTATGTCACGACCGACCGGTTGGGTCGCCCGGCCTGCCGGCAGCAGCTCGCACCTGCCGACCTCGGGTCGCTCACGCTCATCGTCGCTGAGGCCAAGCCCGCCTCGTGGACTCCCTCGTACGTGCGTACGAGCAACCCACACGGCTGCTGCGATCAGTTTCGATACTCCCTGACCCTCGAAGTGCAGCACGCCGAAGGGACGCCCACGAAATACAGAACGTTCTGGTACTCTGAGATGTCGAATACTTTGCCGGCCGACGTACGCGGGCTGTTCGACGCGGCCTGGAAGATGAAAAAAGAAGCGGATACCAAGTGCAACTCACGGTGACCCGCAGCAGGTGCGCAACGTGACCGCGAACCCACGCGCCAACCGCCCGCTGACCGGGGTGCTCCAGGCCAACTTCTGGGTGTTCTTCGGCTCGATCTTCCTGCTGGTCGGTCTGCCGTTCGTGCTGCTCGCCGGGTACTTCTTCGCCCAGGAACGCCAGCTCGCGACGACGGGGCGGGTCGTCGGGGCGATGGTGCTGACCAAGGACATCGGGCGATCGGGGAACAACACGAACCGATCTGTCACCTACCGGTTTATCGACGCCGATGGCAGGACGATCGAAGGCAGGAGCGAGGTGGGAGAGCCCCTCTGGAGCTCGCTGACGGAGCGAGGCCCGGTAAGTGTCGCTTATCTGCCGAATCGGCCCTCGGTGAACCGCGTCGTCGGCACGAGCAAGCGGACGCTGCTGCTCATTTTCTCGTTTGTTGGCGGTTTCCTTTCGTTAGCTGGCGGAACCATCGCGACGGTCGCGCTGCGCAACGCGCGGACGCGGCGCAGGCTGCTGACTGCCGGTGTGCGGGCGCCGGCTACCGTTGCTGAAGTCAAGGCCATGAACCTTCGCGTAAACGGTCGAACGCAGTGGCGGCTGAAGTACGAGTATCGCGACTACCAGAGCCGGCCGCACAGCCACTCCATGTATCTCGATGCCGACGAAGCCCGGCGCTGGAAGCCGGGGGACACCGGAGATGTGCTGTTCGATCCCGATAGTCCTGACCATGCGATGTGGCTCGGAAGGTCCCAGGACAACCCATGAGGCGCATCCGGGGTTGGATCGTTCCGGCGGCGCTCCTGCTGTTGGCCATCGCGCTGGCGGAGCTGCCTGAGATCAAACAGGCGGGGCAGACGATCGACGTCCACAAGGAGCCACTGCTTGCCGCAGCGATCGGTCTCACCGCGCTCGGCTTTACCGTGTTCATGTGCGGCCTCTTGAGCATGCTGATGGCGAGCGGGACTGCGATGACCCACGAAGAGATCGAGGGCGCGATCAGTCAACGGCAGGGAGCCGGGCAGCCATCCA
>JANMSA010000275.1:0-2933 GCA_031388865.1 Acidobacteriota bacterium
CCAGAGACTTTCTGGTGCACTTCGGTCTGAACGACATCCGCGATCTGCCGCGGCTCGAAGAGTTCGGAGACCTCATCGGCGAGAACATCAACGACGATCTGGTCGCCGCGATCCAGAGCGCCGAAGTCGGCGGAGAGAACGGCGCGGCGGACGTTCTTCCGGTCACCGACGACGAAGGTGAGTTCAGGCCCGAGAGCTCACAAGACGATCAAGGCACGGTTCTCGAAGAAGAAACTCAGCTAGAATCAACACGCACGACACCGATAGAAGAGTGATGGGACTGGAGCGACTTCAGAAGATCATCGCGCACGCAGGGTTTGCGTCGCGCCGGGAAGCCGAGACGATGATCCGGGAAGGGCGGGTGACGGTGAACGGCCTCGTCGTCACCGAGCTCGGGTCCAAAGCCGCTCCCGGTGTCGATCACATCAAGGTGAACGGGAAGCTCATCACCCGTGCGGAAACGCACCGCTACTTCCTCCTGTACAAACCGAGAGAGGTGATGACGACGGTCGAAGACCCACAAGGCCGGCGTACCGTCATCGATCTGATCAAAGGCGTGCGAGAGCGCATCTATCCCGTGGGCCGTCTCGATTTTCACTCGGAAGGGTTGATCCTCCTCACCAACGACGGCGATCTCGCATTCAAGGTTTCGCATCCGACGAACGGGTCGGTGAAGACGTATCACGTGAAAGTGCGCGGCGTTCCCGAGGAGCGTCTCGTCGAGAAGCTCCAGCGGGGCATCACCATCGACGGCAAACGCACACTGCCCTGCGAGATCGCCAGGCTGAAGACCACCGGACGCAACGAAGAAGAAGGGAACTCCTGGTTCGAAGTGAAGCTGCGCGAAGGACGCACTCAGCAGATCCGCAAGATGTTTCAGGCGGTCGGCCATCCGGTCTCGAAACTGCGCCGGGTCGCAATCGGCCCGCTCTCCGATCCGCGTCTGGGACCAGGCGACTACCGCGAGCTCACCAAGATTGAAGTGAAGATGCTCGCCACGGGACACGAGCCCGCGAAGCCGAAGACGAGGACGCGACGGGCCGCTCCGCGTCTCTCCGTCTCCAAGAAGAAGACTCCACCAGCGGCGAAGAGCACCTCGCCAGCCAAGAAGGGCCGGAAAGTGGCGACTCCCGACAAACGCCGCAGCACCACCGCGGCGGCCAAGCGCCGTACCACAACCGCCCCCGCCAAACGCCGAACCGCCACTCCCGCCGCGAAGCGTCGCACCACCTCCACCACCCGGGAAGCACGCCGGGGGCGGGGATGATGGCGCCGGCGCTCATCACCCCTCGGGGCTGAATGATGCAGTTGAGCGGCGAACCCGGCCCGCTGATCGTTGCCATCGACGGTCCGTCCGGAGTGGGCAAGTCCACGACCAGCAAGCTCGTCGCACGCGCTCTCGATATTCCGCACATCGATACCGGCGCGATGTATCGCGCCATTGGACTGGCCGCCCTGCGGCGCGGAATGGATCTGCGGGACGAGCCGGCGCTCCAGCACCTCGCGTCGCAGAGCGTCATCGAGTTCCTCCCGGGCGATCCTCCGCGCGTCATTCTGAACGGCGAGGACATCACCGGTCTCATTCGCACGCCGGAGATCAGCATGGCCGCGAGCGATGTCTCGGCCGTTTCCGCGGTGCGCCGCATCCTCGTCCAACTCCAGCAGCAGTTGGGCCGCCGCAGCGGCGGCGTACTGGAAGGGCGCGACATCGGCACGAAGGTGTTCCCGGAAACGCGGCACAAGTTCTTTCTCACGGCCCGCCCGGAAGTCCGCGCCAGACGGCGCCATGCAGAGCTCGTGGCCAAAGGGGAGAGGGCTGAGTACGATGCGGTCCTGGCCGACTCGATCCTGCGCGACGAACAGGATTCCAGTCGCGCGGACTCGCCACTCATGGACGACGGCACTTACAAGGTCGTCGACACCTCGGATCAGACCATCGCCGAGGTGGTGAACGCCATTGTGAGCGCAGTGCGCCTGGCCGGGTAGTGTGTCCGTTTGAACCACGACCGTCTGGCCTGATTTCTTGACGTCTTTTGAGACGCAGACTACACTCCCGAGTTCGGCGTGTTTCAACAACTTAGCGCTGATTTCGGCCGGCGCGCATCGCCGCGTGAGCCGTCGAAGAATTTCTCAGGGGGTTCCCCAGTACATGGCGTCCAGTGACGATACCAAGAAGGCCAACGAGGCGCGTGCGGACGCCAACAACCTGGAGAACCTCGGCATGGACGAGCTTCTCGACCTCTACAGCAAGCCGACGCTGACTGAGGGCGAGATCATTCGGGGCCATGTCGTCAAGGTGACTGCGTCCGACGTCGTCGTCGACATCGGCTACAAATCCGAAGGCCTGCTGCCGGTGACGGAAGTGACCGGGTTTGACGGCGTGGTGAAGGTCAAGCGCGGTGATGAGATCGAGGTTTTCATCGAGAGCCTCGAAGACTCATCCGGGTACATCACGCTGTCCCGCGAGAAAGCCGCGCGCATGCGCGTGTGGGATGACATCGAGGCCGCATACAAGGCCGACGAGGCCATCTCGGGCCGGGTCGTCGACCGTGTCAAAGGCGGACTGGCAGTGGACGTGGGCGGAGTGAAGGCGTTCCTTCCTGGCTCACTCATCGATACGAAACCCGTCAAGAACCTGGACGCGCTGAAGGGCCACGAGATGAAGTTCAAGATCGTGTCCTTCGACAAGAAGCGCAGCAACATCGTCCTCTCCAGAAAAGCAGTCGTCGAAGTCGAGCAGGTCGCCGCGAAAGCGGTGACGTTTGGCCGCCTCAAGGAAGGGGAGCTGACCCACGGCATCGTCAAGAACATCACCGACTACGGCGTCTTCGTGGATCTTGGCGGCGTGGACGGGCTGCTGCACATCACTGATATCTCCTGGGGCCGGGTCACGCACCCGACCGAGTACTTCAACGTCGGCGACGAGATCGAAG
>JANMSA010000337.1:0-4008 GCA_031388865.1 Acidobacteriota bacterium
TTTGCGTTCCGCCGCTTCCTCTAGCTCGCAGCTCTCAGCTCGCAGCTCGCAGGAGGAACAAACCAGACGCAGCCGCACCCCGCTCTTCGTCTCTCCTGCGAGCTGAGAGCTGCGAGCTGCGAGCTAAAGGAAGCGGCGGAACGCAAAAGGCGGCCCCGAGGGGCCGCCTTGCGATCGGCTCCCGCCAACCGCCAACCGGCAACCGCCAACCGATTTACTGGTTCATGTACGACGCGACTTCGGCAGCAAAGTCTTCGCTCTTCTTCTCGATGCCCTCGCCGAGCTTGTAGCGGGTGAAGCGGGTCACGACCATCTCGCACCCTGACTCCTTGCCGCGGCGCTGGAGATACTGGGTGACCGTGGCCTTGTCGTCCTTGATGAAGGGCTGTTCGAGCAGGCAGGCCTCGCCGTAGAACTTGTCCACTTTGCCGGAGACCATCTTCTCGACGATGTTCTCGGGCTTGCCGGACTTCACCGCTGCGTCGCGGGCGATCTCGCGTTCGGTGTCCAGATCCTTCTGCGTGACCTCGTCGCGGCTCAAAAAGCGCGGCTCCGCTGCGGCAATGTGCATGGCGACGTCCTTGGCGACTTCGTCGAGATGTGCGCCGGTCGAGCCGCTCTTCGCGACCACTTCGACCATGACGCCGATCTTGCCGCCGCCGTGGACGTAGGTCCCGATGACCGCGTTCTCCGTTGCTTCGTAACGGGCGAAGCGGCGGACGGAGATGTTCTCCTTGATGGAGGCGATCTGCTCGGCCACCTTGTGGGCCACTGTTTCCGATTGGCCGGGCCACTTCTCGGCCAGGAGCTCCTCGACGGTGGTGGTGCTGCTCTGCGCGACCGTCTTCGCAACCTCGGTCGCAAAGCGCTGGAAGATCTCGTTGCGCCCGACGAAGTCGGTCTCGCAGTTGACCTCCACGAGGACGCCCACTTTGTTCTCGACGCGCGCCACGATCGTGCCTTCGGCAGTCACGCGGCCAGCCTTTTTCCCTGCAGCCGCGAGACCCTTCTTGCGAAGGATGACCGTGGCCTGCTCCATGTTGCCGTCTGCTTCGGTGAGCGCGCTCTTGACGTCGCCGAATCCGGCACCGGTCTGTTCGCGAAGCTCTTTGATCATGGCTGGAGTGATCGTCATTTTGATTTGCCTCTCTTGTGTGATTGGAGCGGGTTCGCTCGGAATGTTGCTGGTTGCTGGTTACTGGTTGTCTGTGGTTTGAGGCGTGTCCACAGGCAACCATTAACAAGAAACGCGTCGCTGGGCCTGCTGCTCGGGTTGCGCGGTCGCTGGCGGAGCAAGATCGTCGTGCGAGAACCCACGAGCAACCAGCAACCAGGAACCAGCAACGCGAAGTGGAGGACGAGCGCGCCCGGGCGCCCGTCCTCACGACGAAACTACACCGCGGGTGCGGCTTCCAGCTGCGGCTCGGCGGGAGCGAGCTCGACAGCGGCAGCCGGCGCCATTGCTTCCGCTGCTTCCACAGCGCGTTCGGCGGCCGGGCCGCGATCGCCCTTGTCCTCGACTCCGATGTAGCGCTCCTCGGCGACGTTGTAGCCTTCGAGGACCGCATCCGCGATCTTCTGCGTGAACAGGCGGATCGCGCGGATCGCGTCGTCGTTGCCGGGGATGACATAGTCGATGTCTTCCGGATCGCAGTTGGTGTCGACGATGGCCACGACGGGGATGCCGAGCTTTTTCGCTTCCTTGACCGCGATGTACTCCTTCTTCGGATCGATCACGAAGAGCGCGTCCGGAAGGCCGTCCATTTCACGAATGCCGATCAGGTTCTTGTTGAGCTTGTCGCGCTCGCGGTCGAGGCCAGCTCGCTCCTTCTTCGACATTTCCTTCTCAGTGTCGTTGAGGAGTGACTCTGTCTCCTTGAGGCGCTCGATCGACTTGCGGACGGTGGTGAAGTTGGTGAGGGTGCCGCCCAGCCAGCGGTTGTTCACGTAGAACATGCCGCAGCGGTTGGCTTCCTCGAGAATGGCATCCTGCGCCTGGCGCTTGGTGCCGATGAACAGGATTCGTTTTCCCCCGGACGAGAGGTCCGAGATGAACGCGGAGGCTTCTTTAAAGAGCTTCAGCGTCTTCTGCAGGTCAATGATGTAGATCCCGTTGCGCTTTCCGAAGATGTACTTCTTCATCTTCGGATTCCAGCGCTTGGTCTGATGACCGAAGTGAACGCCAGCTTCCAAAAGCTCTTTCATCGTAATTGAGACCGCCAAGTGAACCCTCCTTCAGGTTTGAAAGTTGAACAATGAGACGAACTGCTCCAAAAACAAAAGACAGGAGCTGGCGACGCTCCTGTCTTCGTACGTGATCTAGAGAAACGGGAACATGACGACCAATTAGCGCTTGGAGAACTGGAAACGCGCGCGGGCGCCCTTCTGTCCGTACTTCTTGCGCTCCTTCATGCGCGGGTCGCGCGTGAGGAGGCCGGCCTTCTTGAGGCGCTTGCGGAGCTCCATGTTGAAGACCTGCAGGGCGCGGGAGATGCCGTGCCGGATCGCGCCGGCCTGACCGCTCGGGCCACCGCCGTCGACCGTGACGACGATGTCGAACTTGTCGACCGTCTCCGTCAGCGAAAGCGGCTGCTTGATGATCATCTTCAGCACTTCGTTCCCGAAGTAGTTGTCCATCGTGCGGCGGTTGATGGTGATCGCGCCCGCTCCCGGACGAAGATGCACGCGTGCCGTCGAGGTCTTTCGTCTTCCCGTTCCGTAGTATTCGACCAATGCCAAGGGGAATCCTCCTGTGATTACTCGCCGACCTGCATCGTCTCGGGCATCTGGGCCTGATGACGGTGCTTCGTGCCGCGATAGACTTTCAGTTTCTTCAACATTTTGCGGCCGATCTTGTTCTTCGGCAGCATGCCCCAGACCGCTTCCTCGATCATGTGCTCAGGCTTCTCGGCCCGCACGAAACGCGCCGCCTTTTCCTTCAGGCCGCCCGGATAGAGGGAGTGGTTGCGGTAGATCTTGTCCGTCTCCTTCTTGCCCGTGAGACGGATCTTCTCGGCGTTGAGCACGATCACGTGATCGCCCGTATCGAGAAACGGTGTGTACGTCGGCTTGGTCTTGCCGGTGATGATGTTGGCGATGGTCGTGGCCAGACGGCCCAGGACCAGCCCATCGGCATCGATCAGATACCACCGTGGTTCGATATCGCCCTTCTTGGGGAAATAGGTACGCATGACTCTCCCTGAAAACTTTGTCGGTTGTCGGTCATCCGAGGTCCGCGGATCCGTCGAGCGGACATCCGGACAGCCAGGCAACTGACAGGAACTGCATGAAATCGGACGACGCAGGTGTGGACCGCAAACACCGCCCGAAAAACTCAAAGACGAAACACACTTTTCCCTGGAGGGAAAGGGCCAAAACGGTAACACTGCCGAACAAACCACGTCAAGCGGTTCATTCCCTGTCGTTTCGGTGACCCTGCGCTCTGGGTGGTGCGGGGACGGTAACCACCTGCTCCCCTCCCGAAAGTCCCACCCGCACCGGCTGGCGCAAACTTCCCCCCGAAAGGATCAGCTGCGCTTCCTCGCGCAGGTTGCTCAGAGCCCAGATTTCATACGCACCGGCAGGCAGTCGCCTCAGGACGCCCTCGCCGCCCGTGGCAGTGCCGGGAAGCTCCCCGGTGACGAACCTCATCGCCATCGCCGGCACGAACTCGCCGTCGAAGCGGACCAGGATCAGCGCGGCGACAGGCTTGTCGTCACCATCCGTCGTCCGGACACGCAGGCTCGACGATCCTGCCGGCACGACCACCGGCAGCGCCTTGACATCCGCATTGCTCCGCGGGATCTGCACGCGCACGACGGCGAAAGAGCCATCTGAAGGCACGATGTACAGCACGCGCGTTTCACCGGCTCGTCCTCGAAGCTCGTAACGTCCTCGCGCATCGGCGTTCGTCATGAACTGCGGGTTGACCCGATCCGCCTGCACTCCTTCGAGGACCAGCGCATTCGCGATCGGCGCGCCGGAGTTGCTCACGATGTCCAGCGGCTG
>JANMSA010000349.1:0-5670 GCA_031388865.1 Acidobacteriota bacterium
TCAGACTGGCCTCACGGCTTCCTCCTTGCGCTTCGCTAACCCTTCACCTCCATCAGGTTGGGTAGAAGACTTTCACTTCCGAGCTGTCGAACATGCTCGGCACACCACCTTCTCCCCCGTGCGCGGGGGAGAAGGATCTCGATGGGGCGGCTGGTGCAGGCCTAGCAAAGCCTGCCGATCAATGCGGCCACCGCGGTTTCGACGCGGAGGATTCGCTCGCCGATGGAGACCAGCTCGAAACCGGCCCGTTCCAGCGACTCGACCTCTGCTGCGACGAAGCCTCCTTCCGGGCCGATGGCCAGAGTCACGGCCTGCTGCACGGCACGGGGACACTCGCCGGACGCACCGGGGTGCGCGGCGAGCGCGAGCGTGTCGCGCGCCAGCGCCGGCAACTCCTCCTCCGCAAACTTGCGGAAGAAACGGTGCATTTCGATCGCCGGAAGTACCGTGTCCCGTGCCTGCTCGAGGCCGAGAATGCTCTGCTCGCGAAAGTTCTCCTCGGTAACTCGCGGCGACTTCCAGTAACTCTTCTCCACGCGCCACGCGTTCACGAGCACGATCCGCTTCACGCCCAGCGATGCCACGCCGGCGAGGATGCGGTTCAGCACCTTGGGACGCGGCAACGCCAGCACCAGCGTGAGCGGCAGAGGCGCTGGCGGGTCGCGATCGAGCGTGACGAGCATTTCCAGCTCACCGGCATCGAGTCGAAGGATCGTCCCGCATCCGATCCGACCTCCGGTCACGCCCACCACCAGCTCCCGTCCGAGGCTCGCGCGATGCACGTTTCTCACGTGCTCGAGGCGGCGGCCGGTGAGGACCACCCGCTCCTCATCGACAAAGTCTTCCGGGAACAGCAGGATGAGGTTCATGCCGGCAGCGCGAGTGACGAACGCGGGACGTTCATACTAGATCAGGCTGCCGTGGACTCTGCTCCTGCCTACCGCCCACTGCATCCTGCCTACGAGTCCGGCCCCCCCAACCGCCAACCAGCGAGCTGGTATCATCCGCCCGCAATGGACATCACCACACGAAAAATCGAAGACGTGACGATCGTCGACTTCAAGGGGCGCCTGGCGATCGGCGTCAGTGACTCAATGCTGCCCCGCCTCATCGGCGAGCTCCTCGGCGAGGGTTCCAAGAAGATCCTCCTCAACCTCTCGGACATGGATTACATCGACAGCAATGGCCTCGGCGAACTGGTGCAGGTCTCGCGCGAAGCAAAACGTGACGGCGCCTCGCTGCGACTGCTCAAGCCACACGATCGCGTGGCCAAGACCCTCCGCCTGACGAACCTCCTTCCGATGTTCACGGTGTACGAGACCGAGGAGGACGCATTGAAGGCTTTCGCTACCTGATGCCTCCTGCCCGGTCGGATGGCTGGGACGCGTTCGCAGCCCGCGAGCCGTACTTCGCCGTACTGACCGAACCGCGCTTTCTGCGCGAGTGCTTCGATGGTGCCGCCGAGGCGGATTTCTTTCAGAGCGGCGACGAGTACGTATCCGATGTGTACGGCACGATCCTGGCGAGCGTCGCGCCCCGCTTTGCGCCGCTGACCGTGCTCGAGTATGGCTGCGGTGTCGGACGGCTGGCCATCCCTTTTGGACGGAGAGCGGAGAACGTCACCGCGGTCGACGTCTCGCCTTCCATGCTGGCAACGGCGCGCCATCACATCGATCGCGCCGGTGTTCGCAACGTGGAGTTGCTCACCTCCGTCGAGCTCGAGAGCGACTCGCGCACGTTCGACCTCGTGAACTGCTTTCTGGTCTTCCAACGGCTCCGTCGTGCGGAAGGTCTGGATCTGCTCCGCAAGCTCGTGCGACGGGTCCGAGAGGGAGGCGTGGGCGTGTTTCATCTTCCGTATCGCGCTCGAGTGTCCCCTCTGCTGCGCGCCGCGCGGAGAGCGCGCGCGCGGGTCCCGGGTGTGAACGCTGCCACGAATGTGTTGCGCGGCAAGCCTGCATCGACGCCCCTCATCGAGAGCAACACCTACGACCTCAATGAGGTACTGGCGATCCTGCAGGAGCACTTTCACGCGCCGCACCTCGTCTTCACGCGACACGGTGATCTCGACGGGGTGATCATTCATGCATTGCGCAGATGGAACGCGGTCCTTCCATCGGCTTCCGCTTCCCAGCCCACCGCCAGCGCGCAGGTCCACCAGGACGATTTCATCGACGTGCGAACGCTGATCGCGTCGACGTCCCCCGGGGACCTGAACCGCATGGCGGAGGAGTACTTTTCGTCGCTGGAGAACTGGGAGCATCACCTGGCCAAACCATTCGCTCGCGCAGAGGAGACCCCCCAGCTCCTGATCAGCCTGGGGACGGTCCTGCAGGGGCTGCAACTGACGCCGGGAATGACGGTGCTCGAGTTCGGGGCGGGCACGGGGTGGCTGTCGCGCTTCCTCACGCAGCTGGGTTGCCAGGCCATCCTGCTCGACGTGGCGCCGACGGCGCTGGAGATCGCGCGGGATGTGTACCGGCGGCAGCCGCCCATCGGAGAGCGCCCGGAGCCGCGCTTCCTCCACTTCGACGGCCTTCGTATCGATCTTCCGGATGCCAGCGCCGATCGCATCCTCTGCTTCGACTCCTTCCACCACGCGCCCGATCCGGACGCGGTGCTCCGCGAGTTCGGACGGGTGTTGAAGCCCCGGGGCATCGCCGCATTCGCGGAGCCCGGTCCGCGGCACTCGACAACACCGCAATCCCAGTACGAGATGCGCACTTACGGCGTCGTGGAGGCGGACATCGACATCCACGCAATCTGGGATGCCGCCAAACGCCTCGGCTTCGTCGATCTCAAACTGGCCGCATTCAACGTCCCGCCGTTCCACGTCCCGCTGCACGAGTACGACGACCTGCTCGCTTCGGGAGAGACGTTCGGCAGATGGGCCGAGGCCACCAGGTCCTTTCTGCACGATGCGCGCACGTTCTTTTTGACCAAGGCGGGCAGCGAGGAACCGGACAGCCGCCGCGCGGAGGGATTGCGCGCGGTGATCGAGGCGTCGCTGGGAGAGGTTCGCGCGGGTCAGCCGATCGAGGCACACATCACCGTACGCAACGCGGGCAAAGCGAAATGGCTCGACTCGCATGAGCCCTACGGCGGCGTCGCTTTCGGTGCGCATCTGCACGACGGCGAAGGTCACCTGCTCGACCTGGACTGGTTCCGCGTTCCGCTCCCCCGCCCGCTGGCGGCCGGCGAAGATGCGACCCTGGACATCACGCTCCCCGCGCTGCAGCCCGGGCGCTACATCCTCGAGCTCGACTGCGTGTCGGAGCGCGTTGCGTGGTTCGCACAGGTGGGTTCGGAGCCACGCAGAATCACTGTGGTGGTTTCGTAGATCGCCTGGTTGCGACTCTGCGAACCGAAGTGCGCTTCTCGGCCGATGTTCTGCAGATGAAATGCGAGCGTTCAGGGAGCCTGTGTAGTCGAACTCAGCGGCTCGCACGCACGTGCGGGGTCAGCCATGGAGCTGTAGGTCCCGCACCTCGTATTCGAGAACTTTGACACCGACAGCTTCCGCAGATGCTTCTACTTTCCGCAAAACCTCACGCTCCAACGATGCACGGTCCTCCCGGATGGAGTCCCAAGTTTCTCCCTCAACGTATCGCTTCTGCGACGTTCGCACCAGCTCCCGAAGAAAGTTCAAATAGTCTGCGGCACCATAGGACGCCCGTTGCGCGTCGAGAACTAGAAAGCGAAATGCAGCGGTGAGGCTAACCCGATGCTGATCGTTCGTTTCGTAGATGTCTGACAATTCTTCCATTTGGGTCGCCAGCGCATGTTTGAATGCGATGCGCTCTACGATCGGCATGATTATGTGAAAACCGGCGTGCAGCGTTGCACGGTAACGACCTAGGCGCTCAATGACGTATGCGGAGCCGTTCGGCACGATGACAACCGCACGCACAACTCCGAAGACGAGGAGGACCACTACAACAATTGCAACACCAGCCATCGGCATCTCCTTGCCAACGGTACATGAACTGCCTCAAGGATAGGAATGTTCATTTGCGCGCGTGGTCGTTTTCAGTCTCGATGCCAGGTCGCGCGGATCGCCTTGCGTTCCGTGATGAACGCGATGATCTTCATCGGCCCGCCGCAATGCGAGCAGACGAGCGCCACTTCGTAAATCCGGCGGATCAGATCGCCCAGCGCTGGCGTGCGGCGCGCCGCTCCGCTTCTTCGGAAGCGTCTCCGCCGCCGCTCGACAATCGTCGGGCCTGACGACGCCCACGGGCGGTCGCGCTGCGTTGGCGTACCACCCATACGCATGGAGCAAGTGACGCTTCGGACCCTGGAACCTCAGCGATCACCCGTGCCACCAACTCGTCCGTATTCCCTGATTGCGTGAGCGCGACGAAGTCCAGTCTTCAGAGTTCCTGGGGTCATGTTCCAAACAGAGCCCTGAACTCCGCCCCCTCGACCCCATGAACTCTTGGACCTTGCGCCGTCAGGTGCATACCTGCGCGTGCCTATGCCACACTGAGCGCACTTTGACGCTCGCAACGGGGAGCCGCCTCGGGCCCTACCAGATCTCAGGTGCCGTCGGTGCTGGAGGGATGGGGGAGGTCTATCGGGCACGAGACAGCCGTCTGGGGCGCGAGGTGGCGATCAAGGTGCTGCATCCCGGAGTGGCCAGCGACGCGAGCCGGCTGGCCCGCTTCGAACGCGAGGCCCGGTTGTCCTCGTCGCTCAATCACCCCAACATCGTCACGATTCACGACTTCGCGCAGACCGACGGCATCTCCTACATCGCCATGGAGCTCGTCGACGGGGAATCGTTGCGATCCATGTTGAAAGCGGAGCCGCTGGCGCTCAAGAAGGTTCTTTCGATCGGAAGTCAGATCGCCGCTGGCCTGGCTGCCGCGCACGCTGTGGGCATCGTGCATCGCGATCTGAAGCCGGAGAACGTGATGGTCACCGGCACCGGCGTGGCGAAGATCCTGGACTTCGGACTGGCGAAAGCGATGGACGTTTCACCTTCCAACGAGGCGAAGACCGACGTGCAACTCAGCCGCGCTCATCAGGTGATGGGAACGGCGGCCTACATGTCGCCGGAACAGGCCCGCGCCGGGCCCGTTGATTTCCGCTCCGATCAGTTCTCGTTCGGACTGATCCTGTTCGAGATGGCCAGCGGAAAGAATCCATTCCTTCGGGCCTCGGCGCTGGAGACGTTGTCCGCGATTCATGGACAGGAAGCACCTTCGCTCTCGGAGCTGCGACCGGAGCTTCCGGATTCTTTGCTCTGGATCGTGCAGCGATGTCTGTCCAAAGACCCGGCAGAGCGCTACGCCTCGACCTCGGATCTCGCGCGCGAGTTGGTGCACGTCCGTGATCAGAGTGGCAGTCACAATCGCCTCGCAGTGCAGCCTAGGAAGAATGTCGCCGCGTGGGTGATTGCCGCTGGGGCTCTCGCGATCGCAGTCCTGACCGGGCTGCTTGTCGTGAAGCGCAAGCTGGTACCGGCCGGCCGTGAGCTGATCCACGTTGCTCTCTACACACCAGAGATCAAGAACATCCCATATGACGAAGGCCACATTTCACTGGCGATCTCTCCGGACGGGCTGCGTGTCGTGACGCGCGGCATGGGCGCCGACCAGCAGCTGCGCCTTTGGATGCGCGATCTCCGATCGACCGTCACGAAACCTATCCCCGGAACCGAGAACG
>JANMSA010000356.1:0-1706 GCA_031388865.1 Acidobacteriota bacterium
AATTTAAAATCCATGAAACTCCACCTCACCCTTCCCGGCTTAGTTGCCGCCTTCACGCTCACTCTCTCCGCCCAGGAAACCAGCTTCCTCGGGTACACCGTTAGTCTATTCCGGGTTATTTGGGACGAACAGCGCGCCTTCTGGCCAGGCGTCGGCGGCAGGGTGGTGCCTATCGCGTGCGGCCTGACAATCGTGTTCGAATCGAGCGACTTGTAACTGAGTGCGTGCCTGGCTGACACCTAGCGAACGCAACGCACCAAGCGCGCAAGCGGGTCTCCGTTGACCTCTATACCATCGACGGTGGTTTTGCCAAAGACGAAGTCCACCATTCTCCCAGAGGCGCTATTGGGCCTGGAAGGAGACGACGATACGTACTCGCCAGGCCGTGTGTTCGGGAATGCGACAGGATCGATTGCAGGGTGCATGTCGTCCACCGCCTGGGTGGGATCGACCAAGGTCAAGAGCTCCTTGAAAGACGGAAGGCGCCACCCGCTACCACGCGCCGCACAGTAGGACTGGGCGGCATCCCTCACGCGGAAGGTGGCGTCAACGGTGCGCTGCCAAATTAGGGTCGTCCGCGTGTCCGTGACAAGATCGTCCCCAATATTGACGATGTATCGGCTTTCAGGAGTACCGGCGTTTTTTCGCCCGCCGCTAACGCATCGAACACGGTATGTTTCGCCATCGGAAGTGTCGACCGACGAAGCTCCGTTGAAGCTCACGCGCCATGCATCACCCGGTGAAAAGGGTTGAACGATCAGATAGCCGACGTATGGTGACGAAGACCAGAAATTCTCAGATGGAGTGTCCGGGAACGCGGTTCTATCTATGGACGGATTGGATTTGGTCTCATCAAGTATGGATTCAAGTTCGATCCGGGATGGAAGGCGCCAGTCCGTCTCGTCGGCCAAGGCGAGGTCGCTACAGTACCGCTTGGCCTGAGCCCACGTGCAGAGGTCACCGACGACGCTCCGCTTTCCAGTGCAACCCTCATACCAAGACTCAGAACTTCCGGCTGTCCCTGGCAAGGTCTGCTGCCACATGAGGCCCGTCACGTTGTCGATCACAATGCCCGCGATCGTCCTCGTGTCGTAACTAGGTGCGAACTTGGCTCCAGGAACCAGATCGGGCATGGGCCAGTCAGCGAATTGTCCTAGACATAGATAGCCGGGTGGATCTGTCTGGGCGCAGGGATAGGCGGCACTGCAGAGGTTCGCTGAGGCGCATTCGTCGGTATCGACACACTCACGACGTTCATCTGCTTCGTAGCCAGAGTTGCACTCGCAGCTCACTTCTCTCAAGTCGGCGCACTGCGCGTGGGCGGGGCAAGGGTTCTGAGTCGTGCCGACCAAGTCCACGTCACATGTAACTCGTTCAGCGCCGTCGCATGCTTCACCAGCCTGCTTCGCCGAGCACGCCGCGGGAATCGACGCGCAGGTGCCCTGATCCGTGCCGACGCGGCTGTCACAGCGCTCGGTTTGCGCGCATGTCTGCAGGAATTCCCATGTGCCTTTTTGGCACTTGAGCACCCGACGGCTTGCGTGGCCCTCGCAGGCTAGGGTCTGCTCAAGCTCGGAGGCGCACGGTTTTCCAGCTTCTCCGAGCGCGTATTCGCGTGCTTCGGCTCCTGCGTCCATCTGGGTTTCGGCGTCGCCGAACTCCTCTCCTGCATCGTCATCTCCGCCGCCATCGGGCAAATCCTCGCG
>JANMSA010000372.1:0-5543 GCA_031388865.1 Acidobacteriota bacterium
CGCCGCAAACGCCATCCACAGGGGAGCGGTGTGCTTTCGTCCGCCGTCGTTCTCCCAGGTGCCCGCTGGCCTGAAGGCCATTGCTCCCCAGAGGAAGATCACCCCCACCAATGCGAAAACGGACCACCAGGCCGCTTCGTTGACGCGGATGAAGCTGGGGAAGAATCGCGAGACATCGGCTCCCTGAAGGCTCGACAGCCACTCCCCCACCGCGTTCTCCCCGGTGAACTCGTGGAACAGGCGCCAGGGGTACGCCACGCCGTGAATCACCAGGCCAATCGTCCATGCACTGACCAGCGCGATGGCCTCGCGCGTGATGCGGTCCCACACCGAGGCAATGCCCAGAGCGAGGACGGGCATCAGGAAGACCACGTATCGCAACGGCGGCGCCCATCCACCGAACCACTCTCCGCGCGGCACCAGATAGAAGAGGTAGAGCAGCGACACCAGGATTCCGGTTCGGAAACCTGGCGGTGTCTTCTTCCACTGCGTCAGCGCGAACAGGGCAAAGAGATAGAAGGGCGCCTGGAATGCGATGCCACTCATGCCGTCCAGGAGGAGGCCGAAGAAGCCCGTCACGTACTGCATGGGTGAGGTCGGGATCAGCTCGCGCCAGGTGTGGACGTTCGTCGCGTCACCGGTGATGAGCCAGATCGCGAGAAGAGGAACAAGCAGGATCAGTACGGCGACCTTGCGTCGAGCCGCCGCGACGATGGCGATGGCAACGAGCACGAACCGAAGCTTCAGCATCACCAGCCCGAGCAGCGCCGGCAACCAGCGCTTCGCACGGTGCTGACGCACGCCTCGCAGAGCCTCCACGAAGAAGAACGCCGCCGGCACCTCCGGCCAGATCCGCGTTGCATAAAAAAGCACCGGCGGGGCAAAGGCGAACAGCGGGAACACCGCGCGGGCTGCTCCCTCCGGAATGCCTTCATCCTCCATCCAGCGCAACGTCGAACGGACCAGGAGCACCCCGAACAGCGCGATGGTGGCGACGGCGCCGGGCAGGCCCGCGGCGAGGTAGCCGGGCACCATCAGCAGGGCCAGGAAGGGCTCGTGACGCGAGTACTGCTCGCCGCGCTTTCCGCGGGGATCATTGAGCTGCGGGGCAAGATCATGCCGCGCCCAGGCTGACGCCACGCCGGAGCTGTACTGGTTGGTCAGGTCGAGGTCGAAGTCGTGCGCAACGGAGTCCGTCACGAGGAGGTAGAACGGCTCGTCCCCGTCGATCGGCGCGCGCAGCATGGCCGGGATCACTACCGCATAAACGATCGCGGCGATGAGCGCGGCTCGATTGACCGACCATCGCACCTGTCTGCCGGCGGCCAGGAAGAGCGAGAAGGTCGCGAGCTTGATGACCGCCACCACGGCACACCCGAGCCCGGGATCGAGCGCAGGGATGCGAAGCCAGAGGATCCAGGCCAGGAGCCACGTCACGGCGTCCACCGCAACGTACGCGGACAGGGTCCGGCCGCGCAGCGCGATCAGCGGCAGGGCCACCAGAGCGATGACGGTCGCAACGATCACTCGAACCCTTCCACCTGCAGCGACGCGTCCGCGGCAAGGTTCTCGCTGGCGGTGATGCGAATTGTGCGAGCGCCGCGCGGCAACGCCATCCGACCCGCTCCGTCCGCCCACGCCGCGTAGCCGTACTCGCGGATCCTGCCAGCGGGATCGCGAGGCAGCGGATTGCGCGCCGCGTAGAAGTGCTCGCGTCGCATGTAACCCCAGTCCGCCGCGTCACCGATGCGCACCGCGATGCCTCCCGGTTCCACCCGACCCAGGATGGCGCCGCGGCGAAGAGAGGCTACGTTTGCTCCGGAGACGACCAGCGAGCGCGCGCCGTCCGGCACCTCGTACTTTGCAGACCGGTTCGGCGCGAGCGCCTGCGCGATCGGCGAGCGGTGCCTGGGCGGCATCTCTCGCTGCAGAAAGTACGGAAACGCGCGCGCGACAACACCGCTCCAGGGGAAGAAGAGCATCACGTACATCAAGACGACCGTCGACGGCCACATCAGCGCGATGCGCGGCGTCCCGAAGAGCCGCGCCACCACAGCAACCAGCAGAACGGCCGCCGGCAAGGCCAGCGTGCGCAGGGGAACGGCCGGCGTAGCCAGCGCGGTGATGACCGCCACCATCACCGCGAAAGGAGTGCGCCCCAGGACAATGGCGATGGCGACCGCCAACGCGAGAAGGACGAGCTCGCGCAGGAGCAGCACATCGGCGAAAGGAATCCAGCGGAGAAGCAGCAGCGCCACCACGGTGATTCCGAGCGAGGCCGAACCTCCACGAAACATGGACCGCTGCGAATCAGGGGATCCTTCGCCGCGCTTCGCGGGCTCAGGACCGCTGCTCGTGGACAGCGCAATGCCCAGACACACCGCCACGATCGCGCCGAAGGTGAGCAGGCGTACCGATTCCACGGGCAATGCGACTTCCGCGGCGATCAGCAGCGGCACGGCCAGCATCAGACCGGAGGAAGAAGACCTGCGACGCGAGAGCCAGGCGACGAAGGTTACGGCCAGCGCCAGGAGGGGCAGCGCCTGATCGACGGGCGTCGCGTGACGGACGGCAAGATGGCCCGCGTAAGCCGACAGCGCCGCGGTAGCAATCCAGCGAAGGTTCTCCATCTCAGGCGACCGTGCCAATTGCCGACGGGTCACGGACAAAGTCCGGGTCGAACCCCTCCAGCGTCTCGGGCGTGACGGTCGCGCGGTAGATCAGCCGCGCGTCCCCGCGGAGCTGGAGTTCCTCCACGTGACCGTCCTTCAACTCGAACGACACCTCCAGCGTGATGCCGCTGCGCGTGCGGACTGCGACCGGCGACTTCACCTTGTCGAACAGCGCGCTCGTGACGGCCGAGGCGACGACTCCGGATCCACAGGAAAGCGTCTCGCCTTCCACTCCGCGTTCCCACGTGCGCACTTCGATGGTGTGCTCGTCGCGCACGACCACGAAGTTCACGTTGGCGCCACCATCGGGCTCCAGGTCGGGATGCTTGCGGATCGCGCTCCCCAGCGGATCGATGTTCTGCTTCCAGAAGCTGGTCCCGGGCGTGGTCGGCGGATCGCCCCGGAGGAAGAGCACGTAGTGCGGCACGCCGACCATCACGGAGCTGCCGCGGACGGTCTGGTCGACTAAAAGAAGCGGTCGATCCGCCCGAAACGTATGAGGAGCGGGCAAGGCCAGTGTGACCTGCCCGCCGTCGCCGATCTCGGCCCCGACGATCCCTGCGTCGGTTTCGATGGTCATGCGCCGGCCGGCAATCACGTTCAGGAAGGCGAAGCGTGCCGCGCACCGAGTGCCGTTCGCGCAGAAGGCGCCGTGCGAGCCGTCCGAGTTGTAGTAGCGCATCCGGAAGGTGGCCCGGGCGGAGCCTTCGACGAGGATGAGTCCGTCGCCGCCGACGGACACCGCTCGCGTGCAGATGCGGCGAGCGAGGATGCCTGGCTCGGCGATCCGGATGCCGCGGGTGTCGATCAGGACGAAGTCGTTTCCGCCCCCGGCCATCTTCGCGAAAGTCAACGGATCTTGTTTTGGCGTCTGCACTTGTCCCGGCCACTCACCCGGAAATTTTCACTTGGCGTCGGGGTTTCCCTCGGCGGTCCGCATTTTCGCACGGAGCGCGCCTGCGGTGAGCGTAACGTGACGGGCCACGATTCGTCCAAATGACTGAGTCGCAAAGTCTCAGAGCCGCAAAGTCTCAAAGACCGGCCGCGCTCGCCCTCTTTGCGACTCTGAGACTTGGAGACTTTGAGACTCTCCGGAGGCCAGGTTTGAAACGTACTCTCGCAGCTCTTGTGACGCTCGTGGTGGCCACGTCGTCCCTCGCGCAGAACAGGAATCAACAGTCCGAGCCCCCGAGACTGGTCGAGAACATCGACGTCCGGGTCATCAACGTCGATGTCATCGTCACCGACAAGAAGGGCAACCCGGTCCATGGGCTGACGAAGGACGACTTCGAGATCTTCGAGAACAACGTCGCCAAGCCCGTCGCCAACTTCTACGAGGTCGAGGGGAGCGTCGCGAAGAACATCGCCGCCGACTCGCCGGCTCCGGCTGCCGCTCCAAAAGAGAAGACGGCCATCCCGGAGAACATGAAGCGGCGGATCATCTTCTACGTCGACAACCTCTCCCTCGCGCCCTTCAGCCGGAACCGCGTCTTCGAGCGGATGAAGATCTTCGTGAAGGACGTCATGCGTCCCGGCGACGAGGCGATGATCGCCACCTACAACCGCAGCATGAAGGTGCGCGTGCAGTTCACCCGTGACTCCGCACAGATCATCTCCACCCTCGACTCGCTGCAGCGTGAGTCGGGAATGGGCATTGCCAACAAGAGCGAACGCCGCTCCGCCGAGGACCGCATCCGGGACGCTACGTCCTATTACGATGCGGTCGCCACCGCGAGGTCCTACGCCTCCTCGGTCGAGCACGATCTACGGCAAAGTGTGGCCTCCATCAACGCCCTCATGACCACCCTCGCAGGCGTGGACGGCAAGAAGGTCCTCGTGCTCACCAGCGAGGGCTTCCCGATGCAGCCCGGCCGCGAGTTGTTCTACTTCATCGACGACATCGGTCGCGAGAAAGGCTGGCAGAACGTCGGTTCGACGATGCTCGAGGGCATGAGCTACGACGGGACGCAGCTCGTGCAGTCCGTCGCCAAGACCGCGAACGCCAACGGCATCACCATGTACACCGTGCACGCGGCCGGGCTCACCGGCGGCACAGAGATGAGCGCGGAGAACTCGCAGTCGATCTCCGCGCTGGTTTCGAACGCCGCGATCACCAACACGACCGAGTCGATGCAGCTCATGGCAGACATGACTGGCGGCGTCGCCTCCGTACAAACGAACAACTTCGACACAGCCTTCAAACGCATCACCCAGGACCTCGAGTCGTACTACTCCCTCGGCTACCGCGCCGGCACGGAGCGCGTCGATCGCCAGCGCTACCTGAAGGTCAAGGTCAGGAACAAAGACTACCGCGTACGCAGCCGTCAGACGTTCGTCGAAAAATCGATCTTCGCGGAGATGAATGACCGCGTCATCGCCAACCTCCTCTACCGCGGGAAGCAGAACGACCTCGGCATCATCGCGCGCATCGGATCTCCACGGCCGACCGACGATGGCTACTACCGCGTTCCCATCGACGTGCTCATTCCCATGCAGGCGTTGACGTTCCTGCCGCAGGGAGAGGTCGAGCACGCCGGCGGCTTCGACGTGTACGTGGTCGTTGCCAACAAGGACAACGACCTGTCCGACGTCGCTCGCAAGTCGCACCAGATCCGCGTACCGGTCGCCGAGTTCAAGAATCTCAGCGGCAAGTTCTACACGTACACGCTCGAGCTGATGATGGAGAAAGGGCTCAACAAGATCTCCGTCGGCGTCGTCGACCAGATCTCGAACACCAGCGGATTCGCGCGCGAACAGATCATCGCCAAGGACATGAGGTAATGGTTGGTGGTAAGCGGTTGGCGGTTGGCGGGAGCACGCGCGAGGCCAGGTCCCCGGCCAACCGCCAACTGCCAACCGCCAACTGAATGC
>JANMSA010000373.1:0-7831 GCA_031388865.1 Acidobacteriota bacterium
CCTGGAAGAACAAACATCGAGAGCCTTCTCCCCTCCGCAGAGGGGAGAAGGTGCCGAAGGCGGATGAGGGGTCGCTCCCGTGCCATTCACCGGGCTCGTGCCGGCGGGGCATCGTCATCGTTCCTCGCGCCCCTCCCGCCCAGGTCCCTCGACTCACGCTCGGGATGACAACGGCTCGTGTCCTCACCCAGCGGGACGAGCGCGTAACCGCATCATGGCGATGATCCCCAGAAGCGGACCGGGCGCGAGGAACGCAAAGGCCCACTCCCATCCCACCCACTCCACGAGACGGGGAATCATGGCGATGGAGACGGTCGTGATCAGGAAACCGATGCAGGTCTGCAGCGTCAACGCGGTACCGATGTATCGCGGGTCGGCATACTCGGTCACGCAGGCGGAGAACTGCGCCGAGTCGGCGACGACCGAAGCGCCCCAGAGGACGGCAAGCGTCACCAGCACCAGCGGCGCCCTTCCGTAGGCGAAGCCGATGGCGAGGCAACACGCTCCGCTCATCGCCATCGCTGATGCTGCAACGACGGGGCGACCGATCCGGTCGGCGAGCAGGCCCGCCACGACACAGCCGATCGCGCCTGCGCCAATGACCGCGAACGACGCAGCCTCGGCGAACCGGGGCGAGTCTCCGCTCGCGGCCACACTCGCGCGAATCATCACCGGCGCCCACGCCCACATCGCGTACAGCTCCCACATGTGGCCGAAGTAGCCGAAGTTCGCCAGCCGCACCCCCCGGTTCGCAAACACGCGGGTGATCTGGGTGAGGTCGAAGGGCTGGTTCGGGAGCGCGTACGGCCCGTCGCCGACGAAGCGCAGGACGATGAGCGACGCCAGCACAGCGCCGATGGACACGATCCCTGCGTTGACGCGCCAGTGATCGGAGCCGAACGCGTTGATGAGATATGGCGAAGCCTTCCCCAGAGTCAGGGCACCGATCAGAACACCGAGTGCGAATCCCCGCCCTGTCCTGAACCAGGTGGCGATGATCTTCATCCCCGGCGGATAAACGCCTGCGAGAAAGAGTCCGGTCAGAAAGCGCAGCGCAACGGCCATGGCGACACCGTCGGCGACCCACGCAAGCAGCGCGTTTGCGATCGCGCCGAGCAGCGCGCAGAGCGCGAAGAGATGCCGCGCGCGGATGACATCGGGCAGGTTCAGCGTCGCGCTGAGCAACGTGCCCACGACGAACCCCACCTGCACGGCGAGCGTCAGCCAGGCCGCAGCGCCGGCGTCGAGCCGCCACTCCGCGGCAATCTGCGGAGCGACCGCGGACACGCCGAACCACAGCCCCATCGCCAGCAGCTCTGCGAGTGCGACCAATGCCAGCGCGCGGAAGCGATGCACGCTCGCAGTATCCAACGGGATGGTCCTTCGGGATTGAGGATTGAGAAACCGGCGGGGTGGGGAATCCTCAATCCTCAATCCTCAATCCTCAATCCCGAAGGTAAACTCCGCCCATGTCCGAGCGCCGCGCTTTCCCCGATCATTTCCTCTTCGGAGCGGCCACCGCCGCTTACCAGATCGAAGGCTCACCCCTCGCCGATGGCGCGGGACCGAGCATCTGGCACCGCTTCAGCCACACGCCGGGCCGCACCGCGAATGGCGACACGGGTGACATCGCCTGCGATCACTACCACCGCTGGAAGGACGACATCGCCTTGATGCGCGAGCTCGGCCTGAACGCGTACCGGTTCAGCATCTCCTGGAGCCGCGTGCTGCCCGACGGAACGGGCGCGGTGAACGAGCGCGGCCTCGACTTCTACCGGCGCCTCGTCGATGAGCTCGTGGCGAACGACATCGAGCCGATGGCCACGCTGTACCACTGGGACCTCCCCGCGGCACTCGATGACCGCGGGGGCTGGCTGAACCGCGATGTGAGCTGGTGGTTCGCCGACTACGCGCAGGTGATGTTCAACGCCCTCCACGCAGGCGTCGCGAAATGGGTGACGATCAACGAACCATGGGTGGTGAGCGACGGCGGCTATCTCCACGGAGTCCTGGCGCCAGGCCACCGCAGTCCGTTCGAGGCGCCGCTGGCGTCACACAACCTGCTGCGCGCACACGCCGCCGCAGTCCAGGCGTACCGCACCTCCGGCACGAAGCAGATCGGCATCGTGGTGAACCTCGAGCCGAAGTATCCGATCACCGAAAGCGACGACGACGCAGCGGCTGTGCGCCGCGCGGACGCCTACATGAACCGCCAGTACCTGGACCCGGTCTTCCTCGGCTCGTACCCGCCGGAGATGAAGGAGATGTTCGGCGAGGCCTGGCCGAACCTCTGGGACGTAGAAGAGCTCCGCCAGCCGATCGATTTCCTCGGCATCAACTACTACACCCGCGGCCTCACACGCCACGACGCCTCGACACACATCGAACGCGCCACCCGCGTGAAGAACCCTCGCGCGACCTACACCGAGACCGGCTGGGAAGTCTTTCCGCAAGGGCTCACGGACATCCTGCTCTGGGTCACGGAACGCTACGGAAAGATCCCGCTCTACGTAACGGAAAACGGAGCCGCGTTCTACGACCCACCCGTCGCAGAAAACGGCCGCATCGATGATCCTCTGCGCGTCGACTACCTCCACAAACACCTCAGCGCAGTCCTCGACGCCGCCGACCGCGGCGCAGACCTGCGCGGCTACTACGCCTGGTCTCTCCTCGACAACTACGAGTGGAACGCAGGCTTCGCGAAACGCTTCGGCCTCATCCACGTGGACTACGGCACGCAGACACGGACGATCAAAGCAAGCGGCCGCTATTACGCAGACGTGATCCGCGCTCATGGCGTTTAGTCACGCAATGACCCGCGGCAGCATGCCCCGCGTAATCTCGATCGTTACCAGTTCACCGCGCCAGGGGCGGATGACTTTTGCGCGTTCCCAGCTGGGTGGCAGGCAGGGGTCGATCAGCAGGCCTTCCCAGGTGGGGCGGACACCGAGGACCCATTCGGCGACCACGCGGTGCAGCCACGACGCTGAGCCCGTGTACCACGTCCAGCCTGCACGGCCGTCGAGGGGGGACTCCGGGCCGTCGACGTTGCCGGGCAGCACGTACGGCTCTGCCCAGTAGCGTTCCGGGTCTTTGTTCCTGGGATCGATTGCGTGCAGCAGTTTCCCGACCAGTTCCGCGTCCTTCATCTTCGCGGCCGCGGCGATGGCCCAGGTTGCGGCGTGCGTGTAGACGCCGCCGTTCTCGCGAAGCCCTGGCGCGTAGCGCGTGATGTAGCCGATGCGCTCGTCGGGTGTGTCGTAGGCCGGCGCGAGGAGCAGCGCGCCCGAATTGCGCACCAGATGCTCGGAGACCGAGCGCATGCAAGCCTCTGCGCGGTCGGGGGGCGCGACGTCGTGGAGGACCGCCCAGGTCTGGGCGTTGAGATAGATCCGTCCGTTCGTGTTCTCGCTGCTGCCGATGCGTGATCCGTCATCGAGCGTGGCGCGCCAGTACCACTCGCCGTCCCACGCGTGCTCGTTGATTGCGGCGACGAGCCGCTCGCGGCGCGCGGCATAGTCGCTTGCAAACACCGCACGTCCTGTGCGCTTGTGAATCTCGTTCCAGTCGGCGAGCAGGCCGGCCAGAAAATGTGCGAGCCACACCGACTCGCCCTTCTCCTCGAGTCCCGCGGCCGAGAGTCCGTCGTTCCAGTCTCCTGCGCCGATGTAGGGCAGCCCGCGCGGCGACGTCCGCTGAAACACGCGCTCGAATGCACGGCGCATGTGTTCTTCGAGTGGCGCGGGCGTCTCGTCGTCGAGAAAGGGAGAGGCGTCGTCGAGGATCGAAAAATCGCCGGTCTCCTTCAGATAGTTCGCCGTGACGAACGACAGCCAGAGCAGGTCGTCCGTCATCTTCGTGATCAGCCCCTGCTCGGACAGTGGGTGCCACCAGTGATAGACCGACCCGTCCGCGAACTGATGCGCCGCGTGCAGGTTGATCTGATCGCGGCATTTCTGCGCGTCGATCGTCAGCCAGACCTGAGAGTCCTGCAATTGATCGCGATATCCGTAGGCGCCAGACTGCTGGTAGTAGCCGGCCCGTCCCCAGATACGCGCGGACACCGCCTGATAGCGCGTCCAGTCATTGATGAACGAGTCGAAGCCGGCGTCGCCTGTCTCCATGCGATGCGCACCCAGTCGCTCGATCCATGACTGCCGGACGTCTGCCAGCGCCTGCTCCATCGATGGCACGTCCAGCGAGCGTCCAAGCAGCTGCGCGCATTCTTCGCGTGACTTACCGACGGCGATTGCGAAGCCGAGCGACTTCTCTTCACCCGGCTTCAGGTCGATGACGCTGCGCATGGCGGCGACAGGATCGTAGTGCCGGCCGAACAACCCTTTCCACTCCCGCTTCTGCAGCCCCTCCGGATCGCGCAGTGTGCCGTTGCGCCCGAGGAATTCCGACTTCTCGCCTTCGGCGGAGACGACGCGCTCGGTCGTGCCGAACCCCGCGACATACGGGAAGTCGGTGTTCCAGTGACCCCATTGCGCGTTGCCGATGTCCCACATGTGGTTCCAGCCGAACACCGCGTTCCCCTCGCGTGCGGTCTCGATGAACAGCTTGTGGAACTCACGGCGAGGAGCGGGCGTGACGCCGCAGCACCACTCCATGTATCCAGTGAGCTCGAGCCTCCGCGGCGCGCGCAGCGTGTTCTTGAGGCGCACGATCCAGAGCTCCACCGTGTCGCTCTCGTGCGCGAAAAGAGTCCAGCGGGCACTGATGCCGTTGCGCTCTGTGACGAACGTCGTAGAGCCCATGCCGTGACGGCACTCGAACTTGTCGTATTCCGCCCACACAGGCGCCGGCGACAACGACCAGAGGTCATCCCCCTCGGTCACATAAAGGAACTTGCCGCTCGTGTCTTGCGCGAAGTCCTGCTGCCACCAGTTCACGACGGCGAGCTGCGAGTTGTCGATCCAGGTGAAGCCGCTGCCGCTTTGGCTGACGGCGAGGCCGAGGCGGGGGTTGGAGATGACGTTGGCCCAGGGACGCGGCGGGCGCGGATCGGTGATGACGTACTCGCGTCCGTCCGGAGAGAAGTGACCGTAATTCATGAACCTTCCTCGAGAAGAATGTCGGCGGGGAGGCTGCGCACGACAACGTCAGCGCCGCCGAAAGGCGACCTCACGACGATGCCGTTCTTCGGGACGCGCACGTTGCCGCCGATGTGCATGCGTTTCGCGTCGATGCTGTAGTCCAGTGTTCCGTAGTGCGTGCTCAGTCCGCGCACGCTCAGGCCGCGCGCTGCCCACTCGCGGGAAATACCCGCTGCGAGGATGAGTGCGTCGCCGTCCTCGTACGCGAAGAAGTCCAGTGCGCTGCGGATGAAGTCCGAGCCGACCCAGGTGTGCGGCATGTCGCCGATGAAGCCGCCTTCGCGCGGGTTGGCGCGGACGACCTCCGCCCACTGATGCCAAGCCGCCGGCCGCTGGTCTTCGAAGAAGTAGTCGAGCAATTTCCTCGCGCGCTCCGCTTGACCAAGGCGTACGAGCGTTCCCACGACGCGCAGCTCGTACGGAGTGTAGGTGCGCGGCTGGAGCGCCTGCGCCCAGTATTTGTCGAAGGTCCGCAGCAGCGCCTGGCGTGGCAGGTCCGCTCCGACGGGCGTCACCGCGACGGTGGTGGAGGTCGCGTCAAAGTCTCCCAGCTCGACGGAGCCCGGGATGTAGTCGATCTTGTGATCGCGCATCGTACGCTCGAGAGACGCGAGCAGGTCTTTACGGAAGTCTGTGGCAGTCTTCGCGGTGGCCGTCTTCGCGGTGTTGCTGGTTGCTGGTTGAACCAGCAACGAGGAACCAGCAACGCCTTCGAGATAGGCGGCGTCCTTCAGGCCTTTCAGGATGAACAGGTCATCCCAGTACGAGTGCATCGCCTTCGCCGAGTAGCCTTCGTGACTGATCGACTCCGGGACCATCCCGTAGAAGGCGGTGTTCTCGTACTGCTTCGTCATGCGCTCGTGGCGCAGCTTGTCGATGAACGAGACGACGCGGCGGATCGCCGGCATCATCCGCTCAACAAGGGTCCGGTCGCCGGTGTGGCGGTAGTATTCGGCGACCAGATAAATGAACTGGCCGTGGCTGTCGTGCTCGGGAACGGGGTCGGCTCCAGCCGTGCTCACGCAGCAGGGGACGTAGCCGTCCTCGCGGATGGACTGCGCGTACCACTCGATGTACTCGCGCACGACCTCGTCCTGCCCCAGCCGCAGCAGCGCCTCCGACGTCAGCGATCCATCCCGGATCCAGGAGCGCTCGTAAGACCGCGACCCTGGGTGGATGGCCGGACCGTCCTGGTTGATCAGGATGAAGTTCCGTTGCGCTTCGATGGTCTTCGCAATGCGCGGCTCGGCGGGGAGGTGGAGCTCGAAACGGCTGGCGGCTGGCGGTTGGCGGTTGGCGGGGGCAGAATCGAGGGGGATCTCGATCGTGACGTCTTTGGCGTCGAATGCCAGCACCATGCTCCGGTAGTCACCCGCGACACCCGACTCGGGCATCTTGGCCTCGTCGACTCGATGGCCGGGAGCCACGATCTTCGCCAGTGCGTCCGCGTCGACCCGGATCGTCTCTCCTTCAGCTGCAATGCTGCGGATGCGCACGACGCCGCCGGTACGATTCAGGAACTGCCATTGCGGATTCACTTGAAAGGGACGAATGGCGAGGAGGAGCTTCGCGTTGGGAGCGGCCTCGTAACGCACCTTCACGGTGCCGTCGAC
The DNA here is from genome assembly GCA_031388865.1 of Acidobacteriota bacterium. Taxonomy (GTDB): domain Bacteria; phylum Acidobacteriota; class Thermoanaerobaculia; order Gp7-AA8; family Gp7-AA8; genus QHVT01. Next base: position 6,713 of record JANMSA010000373.1, read on the forward strand.
GTAACGTGGCGTGATGGTGAGGTGCTTCCTCCAAACCACTCGCGGCCCTTCGTGCTGCTCCACGCTGACGTCGCTCCACGACACCAGCTTCCCATCGAGCAGCAGGAACGGCTCGATCGAGAAGCGCGCGTTCCCCGCTTCGATTGCGCCGTCTTCGCTGAAGAGCGCCTCCTGCTCTTCGCCACGGGTGCCACCCAGGATCGTCCAGTAGGACTGCTCGCCGAGGAAGTAGCGAGGAAAGAGCCCGCGGCGGGAGTCTTTCGCCATGGCCGTGTAGAACTCGTTGTCGTCGCGCATCGGCGGGAGGACACGCATTCGCTTCACGCCTGCGACACGAATGAATCGCGCGTCCGTATCCGGCAGCGGAATCCACGTCGCGGCGTTCGTCGCGTGCACGTCCCACTGCCTGCCGTCGATGGACGTCTCGACCTTCTCGACCGGCCCATCGAGGACCACGCCTCCGATCTCGTGACGCGCTCCGAGGTCGACGATGCCGTTGACCGGGATGAGGAGGAGTTCCACGGGAGGACGGCTCGCAGTCTCCAGCGGCAGGAGCTCCACGTCGTCGAGCCACACGGTCCCTTTCCCCCCGGTGCCTGCGGTGACGACGATCTCGATGGCGTCGATCGTCTTCGGAAGCGGTCCCGGTCCGGCAGGGCCCCATGCGAACTCGATCTGGCGCTTCTTGATCGAGATGCGCCGCCACTCACGGGGAAAGTCGTACTCACGCCGAGTCGTCCACCAGACGTTGTCGCCCTGAATGAACTTGATCTCGAGCGTGTTGCGCGGCGCCTCTCCCTTGATGCGGAACGCCAGCTCGAAATTGTCAGGCAGCGCGATCTTCCCGTCCCGGCGCGCAATCGCATATCCGGCACGTCCCTGAAAATCGAAGTCGATGCGGACGGCATCGGCCTGCGTCAACTTCATCTGCACGCCCGGTGCGGGCGCGGCCTTCCAGGGGACGTTGAGGAGATCGCCGGCGTTGGCGGAAAGCGCGGTAAGGAGGATGGTCACGAACGCTGACAGCAGCCGCGTCCGCGACGTGAGTGTTCGCAGTGTCATCCCGAGCGTCGAGTCGAGGGACCTGGGCGGGCGGGGCATCCAATGGTCAGGTGTGTC
>JANMSA010000425.1:0-11047 GCA_031388865.1 Acidobacteriota bacterium
GACGCGGCCCAGTGGTCGGAACGGCTTCACGGACATCATGACCATTCCTCAGAACGTCATCCGTCGCGCGTATCAGAAGGCGGCGCGAGGCTCAGGCTCGAGTTTTTACTACGTGCGTCGCTTCTCGAGCCGCACGGGAGCTCCGGACGAGTACATCGCCATCGTCTGTCAGTTGTCGGGCCGCGGGTCGGAAACGACACTGGCGCTGACGGACGTCCGTCTACGCTTTTCAACCGAGAAGAACGTGCTGTCCACTCCTGTCGGCCAGCCTCCTCCTCCATTGCACGCGGACCTGATCTACACCGGCTCCGGTCAGTTGATTGGACGATGGGAGATCGTCGTTCCGGGCGACGAGTTGCCCACCGCCGTAGATCTCGTTCCAGAGGGATCGCTGCCCATCGAAGAGCGATCGGCGCAGCGTCGCTACACGCAGCTGTCCCGTTTCAACGTGCATCTTCCACCGACCGGAACCTATCGCCTGGCGGGACCCGACGTCTCCAGGTTCCCGACAGCTATCGAAGGTCTCTACCAGGTGCTGCTTCGCGTGGAGGCCTCCAACGATGCTGTCGGGAATCGAGACCTCTCAGTCGTCGGAGAAGGTGAAGGAGTGGTCACCACCGGCGGACTGGCGGGCTTCTCTCTGCCAGTGCTTCGTTACTACGTCGGAGCAGCGGGAGCGGACCTCGCGCACACGCGTGAGGCGGTTGCGCTGCTCCGTCCCGCGCTCGAGTCTGTCGTGGCTTCCGGCTCGCCTATCCTGCTCGAATGGCGTTCGGCGTCGCCGGCGGCTTTCTACAGGGTCGAAGTCAACGATCCGACCGGCAAACCGGTTCTCTCCGCGATCGTCGCGAGTCCGGATACGAACTACCTTGCGCCGCCTCTCATCGGGGAACGCGCGATCTCGGGAAAGCTGACCTGGAGAGTGATCGCATTGAATGATGCCGGGAAAGAGGTCGGTCGGTCGCTGCTCTCTTCGTTCCGGCACGGGATTGCCGAGCCGGCCCCAACGTCGAAGCCGTGACAGGGGGGCGGTGATCCGGTCCTCACCAACCGCCGCCGCCTCCGCCACTCGACGAACTGCTCGAGGAGGACGAGGACGAGGACGACGAGCTGGACCCGCCGCCGCTGCGGGTCGACGGACCGCTCATCGGCGTCCTGCTCGGCCTGACCCTCGGATGCAGAAACAGCCGTTCTGCAGCTCCCCCCGAACAGCGAGCTCGCGCCAGTGAAGCTCCCGTGCCTGGACAGTGGCGGTGAGCGAGGAGGACGCAGAACACGAAGGCGTTGCGCATGCGGTGTGGCCCGATTCTGAGGCAGCAGACCAACAGCGGGTCTCCAGCGCGGCTACACTAGCGTTCAATGAACCGCGCACAGGCGTTGCGGCTGGAAAAGTGGGCGATCTGGATCGGCCTGATCGCGATCGTGTTTCTGCTTCGCCACCTCTTCCCGATCTTCTTCCTGACGTTCGTCCTGTCGTACATCGGCAACACCGCCGTCAACGCGCTGACGAAACGCATGCGGCACCGCAAGGTGAATGTGGTGATTGTGTACGCCGTGTTCCTGACGATCATTGCCGGTGTCGTGTTGCTCGTGGTCCCGCGCATGCTGAACGAGGCTCGCATTCTCGCGCGTCAGTACATCGCGTCCGAGGCCGCGAGGGAGGAGGGAGGGGAAACGTTCATTCGGCGTGAGGCTCGCGAGCTCGTCGACGGCGTGATTCTGAGCATCGCCGGCATGGAGGCGTTCGAGGACTTCCGGCAGTCCGATGCCTACGCCACGATCGTCGGCCGAATCGACACCGCGATGGCTACGACCAGCAAGCGTGTCGCCGCGGAGGTGACGGTGTTCGCCAACGACGCCATCTTTTTCGTCTTCCACTTCGTTCTCTCCATGATCCTGTCGTTCGTGCTGATCTGGGATCTGCCGAAGACGAAGGAGAAGCTGGGGCGCTTTTCCGAGGGACGCACGGCGGAGATCTATCGCGAGATCACGCCGAGCCTGAGCGCGTTCGGGGTGATGCTCGGTCGGGCGTTCGAGGCCCAGAGCGTCGTGGCCATCGTGAACGCTCTCCTGTCGACCGTCGTTTTCCTCACGCTCGGCCTGCCGTCGATCGCTCTTCTGGCGATGATTGTCTTCGTCTGTTCCTACATCCCCATCCTGGGAATGATCCTCTCCACGTTGCCGGCCGCTTTCCTTGCCCTCAAGGTGGGCGGGGTGACGCACGTGCTGTGGCTGGTCGCGGCGATCGCGATCATTCACGCGATCGAGGCCTACATGCTCAATCCGCTCGTATATGGCCGCCACCTTCGTCTGCATCCGGTGGCCGTGCTGCTCATTCTCGTCGTCGCCGAGCATCTCTTTGGCGTCTGGGGGCTGCTTCTCGGCGTCCCGATCGCCGCGTTCGTACTGAAGTACGTGATCGAAGGCCAACCGGTCGCGCCGGTTCATGCACGAGCGCCCTCCGGGGGGGCGACGGGCTCGTAGCCGCACGGCCGGAAGTTGTCGAAGCCGGCCCAAAATTGCAGCCCCCCCGGCGATGTCACCCAGCTCCATCGAGAGAGTTCACTTGCTACGGTGGAGCAGGGGACGTATCGTAACGGACGTCCAATCGAAGTCGAAGAACGGGAGGTTTCATTGAGCCACGCGTCCATCCCCCGGCTGATCCTCGTCATCCTGTGCATCCTCTGTTCCGCAACTCTCTTCGCGCAGTCTCAGGCCACGACCGGCGTCATCGAAGGTTTCGTCGAGGATTCCACAGGAGGAGTCCTGCCTGGTGTGACGGTGACGTTGCGCAATACCGCAACGAATTTCGAGCAGGTGCAGGTCACCGACAGCGGCGGTCGCTTCCGCGCGGTGTTGCTGCCGCTCGGCCCGTACGAGGTGAAAGTGGACCTCGCCGGCTTCGCGCCGCAGTCCATTCGCGGCATCAACCTGGGCGTCGGCCAGACCCGCACGCTCGAGGTGAAGCTCGCGCAGGCCTCGGTGAGCGAATTGCTCGTGGTCACCGCGGAAGCTCCGCTCATCGACCTGGCGCGCACCGAAGGCGCAACACGGCTCAGCGAGGAGGCCGTGTCCGACCTGCCGAACAACGGTCGTAACTTCCTCGACCTGACCAAGCTCACGCCCGGCGTGACCATCGTGCAGGGTCCTGACGGCGACGAGCTCTCGATCAACGGACAGAAGGGCATCGCCAACAACATCTCCGTCGACGGCGCCGACTTCAACAATCCGTTCTTCGGCGAGCAGCGTGGCGGACAGCGTCCGGCGTTCACGTTCAACCTGGACGCGGTCAAGGAGATGGTCGTCGTCGCCGACGGCGCGCCTGCCGAATTCGGCCGCTCCCAGGGCGGTTTCGTCAACGTCATCACGAAATCCGGGACGAACGAGATGGCCGGCACCGCGCACATCGTGCTCAAGAACGATGCGCTCAGTGCGAACCCGAAACGCCCCGATGGGACGGAGGCGCCGTCGTTCGAGTCGTCGCAATACCAGACCGGGTTCACGCTTGGCGGACCGCTCGTCGCAGACAAGATTTTCTATTTCACGGCGTTCGATTTCCAGAAGGGCGACCAGACCAAACAGACCGATCCCTCACGCATCGAGCCGCGCGTCGTTGCCGCTCTGGCGGCCCTCGGCTCGCCGAATGAGAATGGCCCCATCGAGCGCACCAACGACGCACGCGTGTTCCTGGCCAAGGCGGACTGGAACATCAGCGGCGGCAGTCTGGCCTCGTTGAAGTACAACTACACCTGGTCCGAACAGAAGAACGGCACCTTCGACGTCGACTCGTGGGGCCGCAGCGCCAACGCGGTCGAGAAGGGTCACTCCAACGCCATCAGCGGCTCGCTTTTCTCGACGCTGACCAGCAGCTTCCTGAACGAGTTCCGCTTCCAGTACGCCCGGGAAGACCGCCCCCGTCCTTACGACGGTCCGAACATCACCGGGCAGGACCGGCCTCTCCCTGATACCGCCTTCGACTTCGGCAAGAGCTACCGCTTCGGCATGCCGTTCTTCATCCCCGTCGACTATTACGACACGCGCATTCAGTTCAACGAGAACGTGTCGCTGCTGCGCGGCGCGCATTCGATCAAGGCTGGAGTCGAGTACAACCGCGTCAATTCGGTACAGACCTTTGTCGGCTTCGCGAACGGCCGCTACATCTTCGGCTCGACTGATGGCTTCCTGAACTATGTGCGCAATCGGAACTACGTCGAGTGCTCGAATGGCTCGTCCTCGCAGACAGGCATCTGCCCGGCCGGCTCCAGCGTGACCGGTCCCGTGCTGCTGTATCTCCAGCAGGCTGGCGTCGGCGGCATTTCCGTCGAAGAAGCAGGAACGCAGGAGATCCCGCAGACCGAGCCCGCGGTGTTCATCCAGGACGCCTGGCAGGTCACCCCGGACCTGAACGTGCAGATGGGGCTTCGCTGGGAAGCCCAGCTGCAGCCGGATCCGATCACCAATGCCGACGATGTCTTCTACGCGGGATTCATCGGGAAGACCAGCAAGGGTCAACAGTTCCCCTCTGACGGCAACGTCCCTTCGGACAAGAGCATGTTCCAGCCGCGCCTCGGCCTGTCCTGGAATCCAGGCGGCGACGGACGCAAAGTATTGCGCGCATCCGCGGGCATCTTCTACGGACGCATCCCCGGTCTGGCCCTCGCGTCGTCGCGTTCGACGAACGGCAGCCGCGGGCAGACCCTCTTCCGCAACAGCGCGCTGACCCCCATCCTGGGCGCGGTCCCTGCGTATCCGAACCTCATTCCTCAGAGTGAGATCGGTTCGCCTTTCCGGCCCGACGTGTTCGTCTTTGACGAGAATTTCGAGAATCCACGCACCACGGCGTATAGCGCGTCGTGGGAGCACGAGCTGATCAAGGATTATGCGTTCCTGGTGAAGTACAACTACGCCAAGGGCGAGCACATCACCCGCTTCATCAATCGCAACGATCCGCTCCTCGGCTCCCCCTGGTCGAGCGGCCTCAATGGTGGCCCCAACGGCATCGGAACGTTGACGGTTGTGGAATCGAGTGCGAAGAGCCTGTATCGCGGCTTGACGGTCGGCGTCACCAAGCGCCCGTCGCGCAACGTGCAGGCGCAGGCCTATTACACCTACTCGAAGGATTACTCGGACGACGACAACGAGCGCGATCCGTTCACCTTCCGCTACGCGAAGATCACGGACCTCGACGCCGAGTACGGCTACTCCGACCGGGATCAGCGCCACCGTTTCAACAGCTTCCTGCTGTGGAACGCGCCGCTGGGCCTGGACCTGAATGTGCGCTACTCGTACCGCTCCGCCCAGCCGAAGTCGATTACGGCCTCGGGCGCAGACGCGGGGACGCCGCAGGCCCGCTGCTCGATCCAGCTCCCTGATGGCTCCTGCGCCGCGAACGCGGTGGTGACCAAGCGCAACCTGGGACGCAAAGATAATGAGTTCTCGTCGCTCGACTTCCGACTCTCCAAACAGCTCGCATTCGGTGGAGTGACGTTCGAGCCGGCAATCGACGTCTTCAATCTCCTAAACAGCAAGAACCTGCGCCGGCCCGAAGTGACCAACCTCATCTTCAACTTTGACGGAACCGTGCAGAGCGGCGTTGGCGATCCCCGCCAGATCCAGCTCGCGCTGCGCATGTTGTGGTAATCGCTGGAACCCTCTCCCCGTCGAACGGGGAGAGGGTTCGGTCCTGCCGGCGAATCATCCTTCGCCGGCAATTCGGGATCAGGTGATGCACACAGAGGTTCGGTCGCCAGCCGTGCGTGCCGGTGGTCTGGCGCTGATCATTGGCGCGATCGCGTTCCTCGTCGATGACGCCCGGGTAGTCACGTCAAAGTTCCCGTGATGCTGTGATGGTTTGGTGAACGGCGGTCCGCCGGGGCCGGGGCACTGCCGACACTCCTTCCGCTCGAGATCCCAGCAGCGATATCCTCACGCTCTCATGAGACACCTCGCGCTGCTCCTGTTTTTCGTTTCCTCTCTCGCCTCGAACGCAGCCACGGTCCGTCTCAGCAAGGACGTGGTTCCAGTCTCGCAGTCGGTCATGCTCAACGCCGACCCGCGCCGCGAAGACTTCACCGGATCGACCACGATCGAGGTGGAGGTGAAGAAGGCCACGCGCTCGTTCCAGTTCCATGCGCAGGATCTCGACATCCGGTCGCTGCGGTTGTCGAAGGGCCAGCGTCCGATCGACGCGATGCGCAAGGCCGGAGAGGAGAGCACGGTGCTGGTCACCGCGGGCGAGACGCTGCAGCGCGGTCGCTACACGTTGACGATGGACTTCGCGGCGAAGTTCAACCGGCAGGCGGTGGGTCTTTACAAGATGGTGGCGAAGGGCGAGCCGTACCTGTTTACCCAGTTCCAGGCCATCGACGCGCGCCGCGCATTTCCGGTCTGGGACGAGCCGTCGTTCAAGATCCCATTCCAGCTGACGGTCACCATCCCGGCGATCTACGACGCGATCTCGAACACGCCTGTGACCTCGGAGTCCAGCAGCGCCGACGCCAGGACGATTCACTTCGCAGCAACCAAACCGCTGCCGTCCTATCTCGTGGCGCTGGCCATCGGGCAGTTCGACTACACGTCCATCACCGGCATGAGCGTGCCAGGCCGCATCATCGCGCCGAAAGGGCAGGGGCGGCTTTCGCAGTTCGCGGCGGAAATCACACCCCCGGTGCTGGCCGCGCTCGAGAAGTATTTCGGCGGGAAGCATCCGTTCGAAAAGGTCGACGTACTCGCCGTTCCAGAGTACTGGGCGGGGGCGATGGAGAATCCAGGCGCAATCACGTTCCGCGACACGATTCTCCTGCTCGATCCCGCGACGGCCACACCCTCGCAGAAAGAGAACCTGATCCGCATCATGGCGCATGAGATCGCGCACATGTGGTTCGGCGATCTCGTGACCATGGAATGGTGGGACGACCTCTGGCTCAACGAGTCGTTCGCCGACTGGATGGGCGACAAGATCACGCAGCAGCTCTTCCCCGAGTTCGAGACCGCCATCGCTGAGATGGGCGGCATCCAGTCGGTCATGAACGCGGACATGCGCACCACTACCGATCCGATCCGCCGACGCGATGCGTCGCCCGAGGAAGCAATGCGAAGCGTCGGCCTGGCGTACAACAAAGGCAAGGCCGTGCTGGGGATGTTCGAGGCGTGGCTGGGTGCCGACAAGTTTCGTGAGGGCGTGCTCGCGCATCTCGAGGCGAACAAGTGGGGCAATGCGAACGCCGAAGAGTTCTTCGCGTCGCTGAGCAAACATGCACCCGCGGGAACCGCGGCAGCTCTGGAAACTTTCATCGCCCAGCCGGGCATCCCGCTCGTGCGTGTCGATCTCACGGGGAACAGTGTGCGCCTGCGGCAGGAGCGTTTCGTGACGTCGCCAGTGAAGGCAGAGACGTGGCGCATCCCGGTCACACTGCGCTATTCCGACGGCACGACCACCTACACGAAGGCGGTCCTCATGGACAAGCCGGCCATGACCGTCCCACACGATCAGGCGCGCATCGCCTGGATCTACCCGCACGCGAACGCGTCCGGCTACTACCGCTGGCAGTTGGATCCGGCTTCGATGACAGAGCTTGCATCGCGCGCGACGGAGGTGCTCTCGCCGCGCGAGCGACTCGCCTTCATCGGCAACCTCGGCGCGCTGTTTCGCGTCGGCCAACTTCCCGGCGATGCGTACCTCGACCACGTCAGCCGCTTCGCCAATGACGCGGATCCGCACGTCATCTCCTCGGTCATTACGGCGATGGGGCAGATTCGCGCGACATTTGACACTCCTGAGCTCCGGCCCCGGTTCGCGGAGTACGTCCGTCGCACGCTCGGCCCGGCGAAGGCACGCGTCGGATTAACCCCCGCGGAGGGCGAGCCGCGGTCGCTGACCGGCCTGCGTCCGGAGGTTCTCTGGTGGATGGCGACGTACGGGCAGGATGAGAGCGTCTGGCAGTTCATCCGGGAGCAGCTCCCGGGATATCTGCAGGACTCGAAGTCGGTGCATCCGACGCTTGTGGGGATGGTGGTCGGCCTCTCGGCCACGAAAGGAGACGCTGCGCTATTCGAGGAGTACCGCAAGCGATTCGAAGTTGCGACGCTGCCGGCGGAGCGCTCGCGCTTTCTCAGCGGGCTGGGTCAGTTCCGCGACCCGGCCCTCAAGCAGAAAGCCCGCGAGTACGCGCTCGGCACGACCGTTCGTCCCACCGAGTTGTTCTCGCTCCTCGGTGGCGGGGACACAGAAGAGGATCGCGAGGACCTCTACCGCTGGGTGACCACGCACTACGACGACCTGGCGAAGCGCCTGCCACCGACTTTCGCCGCCGGAATGCCGTTCATCGCCGGCGGCTGCGACCCAGGTCGCGTGGAGCGCGCACGGGAGTTCTTCGCGTCCCGCAAGATCGAAGGGACAGAGCGCCAACTCCTGCGCGTTGCCGAGCAGGTCAAGGACTGCGCGGCGCTGCGGGCCAGGGAAATGGATGCGGTGATGCGGTATCTGACGGGGCCGCGCCTCTAGAGCAAGGCGCGAAGAGTCTCCAGGGTGCGGCTCTGCCGCGAGGGACCCCCCTCATCCGAGGGGAAGTGCCCCGAGCTGCTGGCGGGACGCTCGCTGCAGGTTTCATTCGAGAGCCTTCTCCCCCCGGCGGGGGGAGAAGGTGCCGAAGGCGGATGAGGGGGATCCCCTTCGGCAGGATCGTTGGGATGGCGGGGCAGCGTCCGAGCTGTGTCTCTGTAGTGAGCGTCGCCCGCGCTGCTCCATCAGCACGAGGTAGCCGACAACAACGGACACGGCCACGGAGAGCGTCGTTGCCGGTTCGGCGGTAGGGGCGAACGAGAAGAGGAACGCGGCGTCGTAGTGGTGTTTGCCGAAGAGCGTGAGCAGCAGCCTGATCAGAATCACGCTGGCTATGTGCCACTCCCCAGCTGCGCGGGACGTTCCGGAACGGTACGATGCGCCCATGAAGCACGGTGAAGTGGTCGCGCTCTGGCTGAAGCGTTTCAAGGGTGGGCCCATGGATCCGGTCCTGTTCACCGAGGCCGTGACCGGACGAGGTCTGGCCGGCAACGCGAACCAGGGCGGCAAGCGGCAGGTCACCATCATCGATGAAGCGAAGTGGGGGGAAGCGTGCGCAGAACTGGGAGTCGGCGTTGATCCGTCCGCGCGCAGAGCGAACGTGATGTTGCGCGGCATCGATCTCGAGAATCAGCGTGGCGTGACCCTACGCATCGGACCGGCGCTCATTCGCCTCTACAACGAGACGCGTCCCTGTGAGCAGATGGACGATGCGCAGCAGGGACTGCGCGAGGCGCTCCGTCCGCACTGGCGCGCCGGCGCTTTCGGCGAGGTCGTCGAGGGCGGCGTGGTCCGCATCGGCGACGCGGCCGAGCTCGTTGAATGGTGAACGGTCGCGAGACGCGCTGCTCGACCGCGATCGCGTCTTTGGCGCGACAGGCTCCGGACGGGAGATGACCTTCTCCGATGGCGACCACGCCGCGAGGATCAGCGCGAAGCCAGTGAGCAGTCGCATGCGCGAGCGGAGCGCGTGCAATCACAGCGAGGTCTGCAACCAGAATCATGCCAGAGCGAGGTGCTGTGAAGCTGGAGGCGGAGCGAACTCCTCAACCAGATAGCACCATTGTCGCTGCACTTCTTCGGAAGTTTCTCCTGAGGCACCGAAAACCCACGGTTTTCGGCCCAAAAACGCGAAAAATCCATTGCGTAAGTTTGCATTCGTCGCTACATTGCGGCTGCCCGTAAGGGCAAATCGCCGAAAGGAGAATCAACCCCACATGGCATCAGGTCCTATGACCAAGTCGCAGCTCATCAACCACCTCGCCGACGAGGCCGAGGTTCCGCGCAAGACCGCCGTTCGCATGCTCGAGGCGCTCAGTGAAGTCGCCTACAAGGAAGCGAAGAAAGGCTTCACCCTCCCCGGACTGGGCAAGCTCGTCCTCGTCAATCGCAAGGCGCGCATGGGTCGCAACCCCGCGACCGGCGAGGCCATCAAGATCCCGGCAAAGAAAGTACTGAAGTTCCGGATCGCGAAGGCCGCCAAGGACGCAATCCTCGCTCTCAAGAAGTAGTCGCGCCCTCACCTGACCCTCTCCCCAGGCGGGGAGAGGGGACTCGACGGAGGTCTTGTTGCCGCACCGCTATCCGCAGGAAGGTGTCCTTCGCGATGGACGCCGCGTGATTCTCCGTCCGTTCGCTGACAAAGACGTCGACGCCCTGTACGATTTCTTCCACCGCATGCCGGTTGAGTACCGCCGCTTCGCGTGGGACAACGTCGACAACCGTTCCGTCGTCGAGGCGTGGGGCCGCGAGGTCGACTACGGGAGAGTCTTTCCGCTGCTCGCCCTCGATGGGGCCCGCGTCGTCGCCGACGCCACACTTCACATCCGCAAGGGTGGTCCGCTGCGACTGGTCGGTCGCATCAAGTGGATGATCGACCCGCAGTTTCGCGGAGGCGGGTTGGGCACGCTGCTCGTGCAGCAGCTCATCCACATCGCTGCAGAGCGCGGCATGCGTCACGCCAGTGCGATGCTCATCAGCGACCTCGAAGCGGACGCCGTGGAGACCCTTCACGGCCTCGGCTTCACCTCTTACGTGCAGGAAGGCTACGGAACGGATCCCGACGGCAACCAGCACGACATGACCAAGCTGATCCTCAAGCTGTGAATCTGTGTTCAGTTGTCGGTGGTCTGCGCGTTTCCGTTGAACGATACCCCTGAAAACGGACATCCGAGAAGGAACCCGTGGTATCTGCTTCGCGCTCAACCACCGGCTATTCGCCACCACGCCTCCGGCGTGAGCGCGTTCTCAACGTGCGAACCCGTGCGCTCTGCCTGCGCATGGCTTCATGCGATTCCCACTCTCACTCATGGGAGTGACGGGAATCGTGGAAAAGATGAGCTCGCGCATCGAACGCTCACCGACGCCGTTCCAGCTACGCTTTCCGTCGCTGGCGAACGACCCACTCAGGGACTACTGCGTCGCCTCGCAAGCTTCCTGACCATCGAGAGCAGCAGCGACGTCTCGCGCATGGACAGACCGGCACGC
>JANMSA010000432.1:0-7363 GCA_031388865.1 Acidobacteriota bacterium
CGTTGCCGTCCTCGCCCTCGGTGTGGCCGGGACCGCTCACGCGCAATGCTTTGGTTCGGCGACGGCCTTCACCGTCGGCCTGACACCGCGCTCGATCGCCGTCGGGGACTTCAACGGTGACGGATCGCGCGACCTCGTCACGGCGGATTTCAGCTCGAGCGGCGTCTCCATCCTGCTCGGCACGGGAACCGGGACATTCGGTGCGGCGTCGGGCGCTGCCGCGGGATCGAATTCGACCTCCGTCGCCACCGCCGACTTCGACGGCGACGGGGATGGCGACCTCGCCGTGGCGAACTTCACCTCGAACAATGTTTCCATTCTGCTCGGCACGGGAACGGGAACGTTTGGAGCGGCGACGAACATCACAGTGGGAACGAATCCGATCTACGTGGCCATCGCCGATTTCAACGGCGACGGGTCGCGGGACCTGGCCGTCTCGAACAGCGGCTCCGACACCGTCTCCATTCTGCTCGGCACAGGGACCGGAACCTTTGGCGCGCCCACCAACTTCGCCGTCGGATCGTTTCCGTGGCCTGTGGTCGTCGGCGACTTCAATGGTGACGGCCCGGCCGACTTCGCCGTGGGGAACCTCAATTCGAACAACGTCTCCATTCTGCTCGGCACAGGGACGGGAACGTTCGGAGCAGCGACGAACTTTGCGGTGGGAACCGGTCCGCGCGGCCTGGCCATCGGCAACTTCAATGGCGATGGAGCGAGCGACCTCGCCGCCAGCACGCAAAACAGCCCGAATAACATTTCCGTACTGCTCGGCACAGGGACGGGGACGTTTGGAGCGGCAACGAATTTCCCTTCCGGGGGATCGTTTCCGCGCTCGGTGGCGGTCGGCGACTTCGATAACGATGGACTGAGCGACCTCGCCGCGGCCAACGAGCTTTCCAACACGGTCACCATTCTGCGCGGCACGGGGGCGGGGACATTTGGCTCGCCGGCGAGCTATGCGGTGGGCAACAATCCGGCCTTCGTGGCCGTCGCCGACTTCAATGGCGATGCACGGAGCGACCTCGCCGTCGCGAACGGCGGCGCGACCACCGTCTCCATTCTGCTCAACACTGCCTGCCCCCCGCCGGTGGTGACCTCGATCAACCCATCGACCGGTCCGACCACGGGCGGCACCGTCGTCACCATCATCGGCTCGAATTTCGTCGTCGGCGCGACGACCGTGGCGTTCGGGGCCAACCCGGCGACGGGGGTGAGCTGTTCGTCGACCACACAATGCGTGGCTACGAGTCCGGCCGGCACGGGCACGGTCAGCGTTCGGGCCACGACGGTTTCGGGAACCAGCGCCGACACCGCCTCGGACGATTTCACCTACACGAGCGGTCCGCCGACGACCTGCTCGACTTTCTCGACGGCGACGAATTTCGCGGCGGGAACGAGTCCGAGATCCGTGGCCATCGGCGACTTCGACGGCGACGGCGATCGCGACCTCGCCGTGGCGAATGTCTCCTCGGACAACGTCTCCATTCTGCTCGGCACGGGCACGGGGACCTTTGGAGCGGCGACGAACTTTGCGACGGGAACGGGTCCGCAAGGCGTGGCCATCGGCGACTTCAACGGCGATGGGCGGAGCGACCTTGCCGTTGCGAGTATCGGCGACATCGTCTCCATTCTGCTCGGCACAGGGACCGGAACGTTTGGCTCAGCGACAAACTTTGCGGTCGGAACCGATCCGTCGTCCGTGGCCATTGGCGATTTCAACGGCGATGGGCGGAGCGACCTCGCCGTCGCGAACGAAATCTCGAACGACGTCTCCATTCTGCTCGGCACGGGGACGGGGAGCTTTGGCGCGGCAACGAACTTTGCCGTAGGAACGGAACCGGCGTCCGTAGCCATTGGCGACTTCAACGGCGATGGGCGAAGCGACCTCGCTTTCGCGAACCAGGTTTCGAACGACGTCTCCATTCTGCTCGGCACGGGGACGGGCACCTTTGGCGCGGCAACGAGCTTCGCGGCGGGAACGGTTCCGTTCTCCGTTGCCGTCGGCGACTTCAACAGCGACGCGCGGATCGACCTCGCCGTCGCGAACGCCAACACGAACAACGTCTCGATTCTGCTCGGCACGGGGACGGGGACCTTTGCTGCGGCGACGAATTTTGCGGTGGGAACGAACCCGACATCCGTGGCCATCGGCGACTTCAATGGCGATGGGCGGAGTGACCTCGTCACCCCGAACGCGGGTACGGACAACGTCTCCATTCTGCTCAACGCCGGCTGCCCGGCGCTGTCGATCAACAATGTCGCCCAGGTGGAAGGCAATGCCGGCACGACCAACTTCGTCTTTACCGTCACGCTCACCCCGGCCAGTAGTCAAACCGTGATGGTCAATTTCGCCACAGCCAACGGCACGGCAGCGGCGCCCGGCGACTTCACGGCCACGAGCGGCACCCTCACCTTCGCGCCGGGCGTCACTACGCAGCCGATTTCCGTCTCGGTGATTGGCGACACGACCAGCGAGCCCAACGAGACCTTCACCGTCACCCTCTCCACGCCCGTCAACGCCTCGATCACGACAGGCACCGGAACGGGCACGATCCAGAACGACGATGCCGGCACCGCCGACCTGGTGATCACCAAGACGGCGCCCGCCGGCACTTTCACCGCGGGGCAGAACACAACCTTCACCATCAACGTCACCAACAACGGCCCGGACGCCGCCACCTCCGCTGTGGTCACCGACGCACTCCCGGCCGGCGTGACTTTCGTCTCCGCCACACCGAGTCAGGGAAGTTGCAGCGGCACCAGCACCGTGACCTGCAACCTCGGCACGATCAACAACGCCGCGAGCGCCTCGATCGTGCTTACCGTCACGCTCAACACCGTCGGGGCCGTGAGCAACACCGCGACTGTGGCGGTCACACCGCAGGTCGATGCTCCAGCCAACAGCACCTCGACGGCGAGGATCACCGTTCTACCGGCCGCGATCGCCGCGATCCCCGTGCTCGACGGGAAGATGCTGATCCTCCTGACCGCACTGCTGGCCGCGCTGGGGATGGTGGCGGTGAAGCGATCGTAAGCCGGATGCTAGGGGCGCGCAGCGCCGGGTGAGGGGATTCTCTGTGCAAGGCACGACCCCTCACCCTGGCCCTTCTCCCCGCCGCGCGGGGTGAGGGACTCCGCCATCGCCGCATCGCGGCGATGGCCTTTTTAGCCATTGTCGTAACCCCTCAACATTCGTCGAGGAAGTGCGCAAAATGGCCTTCACCGAGCTTCTCGACGGATACTCGCCGGTGACTTCGGCCAGGCTCTCCTCGTCTAGACCGAACGACGCAGCCGGGCGGAAAACTGCGTCGTCGTCGCGCTCGTACATCACGAGCTGCTCGGAGCCGACCAGGTTGATGATCGCGGGCGGACAAATCCTAGGCAATCGCATGGGAGCTAGAACCCGGTTCCGCACAATGGGCAAGCTACTTCCGTCGTACTCGCACGGCAGGATCACCCGAAACGTGGAACCGTGTCCTGGCTTGGTCGCAAGCTCCAGGCTCGCCTCCAGAAGCTCGCAGAGCCGCTTGTGATCGTTGTGGCATCGTGGCTCGGGGGTTTTCCGGCGCCCCGAGCAGCAGAGTCTGTGGTTCGCCGCCGACGGCTGAGTGAGAGCACCGGCGAGCCGCCGGTGGACCGGCCGGCCATCGGCCGGTGCTCCATGAGACGCCTCGAGCAGAACTCATGGTGATGCCGGAGATCTCGCGGCATACTGCAGGGGTGAGCAATCATCCCCTGGAGCCTTCACCACGGCGGCGGCTTTCTCTTGCCACCTGGTCCCTGCTGGCCCTGGTTCTTGGCCTCGCACTCGGCACACTCGGGCATGGGTCCGAGGCTCCGGCTTTCTCGAATCTGCGCACCCTCGTCGAGCCTCTCAGTGCACTCTGGCTGGCGGCACTGCAGTTGACGCTTCTGCCGCTCATCGTCAGCCAGCTGCTCTCGGCGATCGTGGGGAGCGGTGCGAGTCGCGAGGAGTCCGTGGGAGCGCTCGGCCTTCGGGCGATCCTCCTGTTCGTGGTCATGCTCACGACTGCAGGAATCCTCACCGCGATTCTGACGCCGCCGCTCCTCTCCCTCTATCCCGTCGATCCGGGATTGGTGGAGTCGCTGGCCGGCGCGGTGACTGTCCCCGATGCGTCTCCAACCGAAGCCGCTCCCCGCGAATGGAGCAGGCGATTGCCGACCAACCTGTTGGAGTCGGCGCGCAAGGGGGAGATCCTTCCCGTTCTGATCTTTGCGGCGCTGCTCGGGGCAGCGGTGACGCGGTTACGCGACGAGTATCGGGCTCCGCTCATCCCGCTTTTTCGGGGACTCGCCGAGGCCATGATGACGATCGTGCGGTGGATCCTGTGGGGAACCCCGGTCGCGGTCTTCGCGCTCACCTACGGATCCGCCTTGAGCGCGGGCGGCCGGGCGGCCGGCATGATGGGAGCGTTCATCCTGCTCGTCTGCGTTCTGCTGGCGCTGTTCATCCTCCTGCTCTACCCCGTTACAGCGCTGGCCAGCCGCACTTCGATGCTGGCCTTTGCGCGCGCTGTCGCGCCCGCGCAGCTCGTTGCCATCAGCACTCTGTCCTCGATCGCTGCGCTGCCCGCGTTGATCCAGGGTGGAACGGACCATCTGCGGCTGCCGGCCAGGGTCACAGGGTTCGTCATCCCTCTCTCGGTCTCGGTCTTCAAGTTGAACCGGACCGTCTCAGCGACCGCCAAACTTCTTTTTCTGGCTCATGTTTATGGCTTGACGTTGAACGTCGCTACGATCGTCGTTTTCATGGTGACGGTGATCCTCCTCAGTTTTGGAGCCGTAGGAGTTCCGCAGGGCGGTCAGGCATTTTCAACGCTTCCCGCATATGTCGCCGCGGGGATCCCCGTTGAAGGAGTGATTCTCCTGGAGGCTACATCGATCGTGCCGGACATGCTGAAGACGCTGCTCAACGTGACCGGCGACATGGCCGTTGCAGCGTTCCTATCGCGTGGCAGTCGTGTCGAAGTGGCTACCGTCGGCGAGACAGCCGCCGAACTGGCCCCAGAAGGCGTACGTTGATTCGAGCCCTCGCTCTCCCATTTCGCTTGCTTCGAGGGGAGCCGCGGCTGGTCGCCGGCTTCGCGTCGGCGTCCCTGGGCCGCGCGGCATGCAACGCCGCCACGATTCTGCTGATCCACGAGTTCCTGGCCGACGTCCTCGGGAGCAGGAGCGGACTCGCGGCCAGGCTGGGGATCGATCTGTCGCTGTGGGGCCTGGTCGGATTGCTCATGGGGGTGCAGCTGGCCGGGGTTTTCCTTGCCTACCGCACACGGCTCACTGAGCAGAGGATCCTCGCGGTCGTCGAGCTCGGGACGATGGATCGGCTGATCCGGCACATGCTCAACCTCTCGGTCGGGTTCTTCGAGGGACGGACGCATGGGGACCTCGTCCAGACCGTTCGCCAGGATGTGGCGCACCTGCGGTCGGTCACGATGTCGGCCGCGGCCCTGCTCCTCGAAGCAATGCAGGCCGCGGGTTTGATCGCAGTGGCGGTCCACCTCAGTCCCCGCCTCGCCGTCTGGGCGTTCGTGCTGGTGCCGCTGGCCGCGGTGCCCATCACCGTCGTGGCCCGCCGGACGCTGGCGCGGTCGTTCGGGATTCGGCGTCAGAGCGTGGTCGTGTTCGACATGCTCCTGCAACTTCTTCACGGCATCCGCATCATCAAGATCTATGCAGCCGGTCAGGCAGAAGCCGACCGCACAGTGAGCCGTGCCAGGCAATACTTCCAGGAGCTCGTGGAGATGGAGCGCGTCCGTGCCCTGGCCAGCGTTGCCCTCGACACGATGGGCAGCGTCAATACTGTGATCGTGGTCATCGCCGGCGGTATGCAGGTGAAATCGGGCGCACTGGGATGGGCCGAACTGCTGGCCTTCCTTCTCGCAGTCCGCGCCGTGCAGGGACCGCTCAACAACATGAACACGGCGTATCTCGAGATTCAACGTCATGGAGCGAGCGCCGCCAGCATCGACGCTCTGCTCGGTCGAGTCTCGGAGATCCGGGACCGCCCGGATGCCCGGCCGATGCTCACTCCGCCGCGGATCATCACCGTTGACGGAGTGGGGTTCGAGATCAACGGCTCGACCGTTCTCGAGAATGTCTCGTTCCAGGTCACAGCGGGAGAGACGCTCGGGATCGTGGGGCCGTCCGGCGCGGGGAAGACCACGCTGCTCAACCTGCTCGCGCGCTTCTACGATCCAAATTCTGGCGCGATCTCCTGCGACGGCGAGGACCTCCGGAACCTGCGTCTGGCCGCCCTCCACCGGAACATCGCCATCGTGACCCAGGACCCGTTTCTGTTTGTGGGATCCGTCGCGGACAA
The DNA here is from genome assembly GCA_031388865.1 of Acidobacteriota bacterium. Taxonomy (GTDB): domain Bacteria; phylum Acidobacteriota; class Thermoanaerobaculia; order Gp7-AA8; family Gp7-AA8; genus QHVT01. The sequence continues at coordinate 6,344 of JANMSA010000432.1, forward strand.
CATCCGTCGGGGGCGCCCCGAAGCATCCGACGTCGAGATCGAGACGGCCGCGCGGGAGGCGGAGATTCACGACGACATCGTCGCGATGCCGGAGCAGTATCAGACCGTGATCGGGCACGGAGGACGTGCGTTGTCGCGCGGAGAGGCTCAGAGAGTCAACATCGCGCGCGCCATTCTCAAGAACGCTCCCATCCTCCTCCTGGATGAGGCGACGTCGAGCCTCGACTCCTACTCCGAGGCACGCGTGCAGAGGGCGGTCGACCGCCTGAGCGCCGGGAGACTGGTCTTCTCGATTGCGCATCGCCTGTCGACGCTCCGCAACGCCAGCAGGATTCTCGTGCTGGAGAGTGGCCGCGTCGTTGGACTCGGAAAGCACGACGAACTGCTCAGCACGTGTCCGACGTATCGCAGGCTCTGGTCCGCTCAGTCGCAGGCCGGTTCTGCAGACTGGGTTCCGGAGCGTCCTGTCGAAGCCGGTGAGGCACGCGGTTGATCTACTACCTCACCCTTGCCGGCCGGACGATGTTCAGCGAGTATCTCGAGCACTGGGGGCGCGATCTCGCGGGCGCGCAGATCCAGATCCTGCGGTACGAGGAACTGCTCTTGCGGGATCTCTATCCCTCGGCGACCTATGTCTTCTCCGCGCGCGACGAAGTCCCACCTGCGATGGGTCGATTCATCGACGCGCTGGCCATCGAACTGAGCGCCTGGCCGGGAGCCCGTCTTTTCAACGACCCTCGGCGCACGCTGCATCGCCTCGACCTGCACGCCGAGCTGTGGCGGCAGGGTCGCAGCCAGTTTCGAAGTCTCCGGGCCGGCCAGGATCTGCAAGGCCTTCGATATCCGGTTTTCGTCCGCTCCGAGCAATCGCACGATGGCCCTCTGTCTCCGCCTCATCCTGCGATTGCTCGGAGCGGACGAAAACCGGATATCGAAGGCCTCGCAGGGACTGGCAGGCCCGAAGACTTCGAAACTGGCTGCGACCCTGCCGCCACAGCTCGGCGTGCAGGTCGAGGCGAT
>JANMSA010000437.1:0-1685 GCA_031388865.1 Acidobacteriota bacterium
GGATCAGCGCGCCTTTCAGCAAAGATACGCCCACGGCCAACAACACCGTTACGTTCGACCGTGCCACAGGCATCGGCGGACCGTGGACAACCGTGTGTGCCAACGTCGGTACGGGAAACCCGCGACCCTGCACGGCAGGTGGTCTGACCGCAGGAACGACGTACTACTTCCGCCTCACATTCACCGATCCCGAGGGAGTCGACGGCCAGAATCCGCAGATCGTTGGCCCGTTCACCACACCGGCGAGCTGTCTTTCCGCATCGAGCACGGTTGCCACCGCGTCGGCACGGGTCAGCTCCTGCCGCCAGATCACCGTCACGGCACCCTTCACGGGCGACGCGGATACCGACGGCTCGACGAAAGTGGAATTCAACACGACGAATAGCTGGCCCGGAACCACCGCATGCAACGCGGTCACCGGTGTGTCACCGCGGCAGTGTCTCGTCACCGGGCTGTCGCCGTCGATCTCTTACTACGCCCGCGTGACGACTGCGGACCCGGACGGAGTGGTGGGGACGAATCCGCAGGTGATCGGACCGCTGACCACCACTGCGTGCGCCGCCGACCAGGTTGCTCCGATGGTGCTCTTTCTCGCCCCGGCGCGGAACGCGGTCATCGGAGGAACGGACAAGGTCAAAGTACAGGTGTGGGATACCGGCGGATTGGCCGCGACGAATCCAGTGCAATGGTCGGTCGACGGTGGCGCCCTGAGCATTGCAGTGACCACGAATACGAACTACGTCTGCGGCACCGGTTGCGCCATCCGCGAATTCGATTTCAATACCAGCGCCCTGGCGAACGGCGCGCACTATTTGACCGTGCAGGCGACCGACGCGGCCGGAAATGTAGCCCAGACGACGCAGGGTGTCGTCGTGAACAACTCCGGCGGCAACGCCCGCGGCGGCGGCACGAATCTCCGCCGCACTCATGGTTCGCAGCTCTGCATCGACTGCCATGCAATGGCGACGCACTCCAGCCAGACGACGTCCACGAAGTACGGCAACTGGGCGGTCGACTGTCTGACGTGCCATACGCCCCACAAGACGCGCAACATCGGGCTGATCCGCGAAAGCGTGGAGACTCCGAACAGCGGCAGGCAGACCGTCGCGTTTCAGCAGAACGACAAGATCGGCGGCACGAACCTGCAGCTCTCCCACCTCGGTGACTACGCCGGCGGAGGCAACACGCCGTACAACGACGGAGTGTGCGAGAGCTGTCATACCAAGACGAACCACTACCGCACCGACAGCAGTGGCGGAGACCATAACCACAACCAGACGACGCGCTGCGTCGGCTGCCACATCCATCAGCAGGGATTCGCGGCCGCTGAAAGTATCGGCGGCTTCACGTGCCAGCGCTGCCACCCGGCCATCTGGAACGGCATGACCGGCGGCGTGGCGAAGACCTCGAAGCACACGCTGGGCAATGTCATCGGAGTGAATGACGCGTTCACCGACAACAACGCCACGTTCGGCAATCCGCTGCGCACGACCGCTCCCCCAGCGCAGCGCCTCTGCCTCTCCTGCCATCAGGACCATGCGCACAACGCGGTGGGAAGCGCCCTGCACGAGGCCAACGTCCATCAGGACGCATCGACCGCGGCCTCGCGTGCGGTCACTCGAGGGGCCGGGGGATTGATCACCGGCGGCACGCCAGCGAAAACTGATTTCGACAACGCGGCCACC
>JANMSA010000504.1:0-5848 GCA_031388865.1 Acidobacteriota bacterium
CAACATGAAGCGGTCGAATGAATCCGAGCGAAGCAGAAGCGGGTCGACCATGTGAGAGCCGACGTAGGCGTTCAGCCTTTCGCGCACGATCGGAGGCGTCGATGCGTCACGTTCTCCAACTTCGTCAGGTACTGCGTCGGAGCCACGCCGCCGATCATCCGGTTCGTCCGATAGGAAAGGGGCGTTTTGTTGATGATCGAGACGTACACACAGGTTCCACCGCCACGAGAGGCTCGATAAGATCGTGGAGTGAACGACAAGAAGCTCTACGAACAGATTCTAGGCATCGTGTCTCCGTGGCACGTCGAACAGGTCGAGTTGAAGCTCGAGGGCGGAGAGATCCTGATCAGCGTGGAGGGGTCATCGGAAGTGAATGTATGCCCCGAGTGCCAGACGCGATGCCCACGCTACGACAGCAGTGAGAGACGATGGCGACATCTGGACACGTGCCAGTACCAGACCATCTTGAAAGCGAAGGTGCCACGGATCAGGTGTGGAGAACATGGCGTGCTCCAGGTACGGCTGCCGTGGGCCGAGGAGAGGTCGCGATTCACGGCGCTATTCGAAGCCTTGGTCATCGACTGGCTTACGGCAACCGAGAGCATCGCGGCGGTGGCCAAAGGAATGCGGCTGAGCTGGGAAGAAGTGGCCGGTATCCGATCGCGAGCTGTGAGGCGGGAGATGAAGCGTCGGGGGCGTGCCGAACTGCCTGCGAGTATCGGTGTCGACGAGACCTCGATCACACGGGGCCACGAGTACATCACCGTGGTCAACGCCCTGAGTGAAGCGAGAGTTCTCGATGTGATGGACGAGCGCACCGAAGACAGCCTGAGTCAGTTCTGGCGGCAGTATCAGCCGGCAGAGCTGGCGCGGGTGGAGAAGGTGGCCATGGATATGTGGCCTCCCTACATCGCTTCGACGAGGAAAGCGCTGCCGGTGGCCGACGAGAAGATCGTCTTCGACAAATTTCACATCCTCAAGCACCTTGGCGATGCCGTCGACCAAGTCCGGCGACGGGAGCATCGCGAATTGCGCGCGGCGGACGATTTTCGTCTAAGACCAAGTACCTCTGGCTAACGCGTCCGGAGCGCCTCGAAGGCGAGGCACGAGCACGGATCGATTCGCTCCGACGCGGCTCGCTCCGCACCGCACGCGCCTATCGCTACAAAGAGCACGCGTCGAAGCTCTGGGGATATGTCCGTCGAGGAATGGCCGAGCGACTTTGGCGTCAGTGGCTTCACGGCGCTCTTCGCTGTGCTCTCGAACCGATTCGAATCGTCGCTCGGATGATCCGCAACCATTGGGACGGTGTGATGAACGCCGCTTCGTCCGACATCACCAACGCCATGTCCGAGTCCGTCAACTCACACGTTCAGCGAATCAAGAAACGCGCATGTGGCTTTCGTAGCCGACCCCGATTTCGCGAGGCCATCCTCTTTCACCTCGGCGGTCTTGACCTCTATCCGCAGTTTCCGTCTTCAATCCACTCGAAAGCCTGAAGCGCCCCTAAAATTCTCCCTTCTGGTCACCTGAAAATCCTCCTGTTGGAGCAGTGACGAAGGAGGGTGCGTGGTCCTGGCCGCGACCCCGCCGGTTGTCATGGCCGTGCCCGGGCGGATTCGTGACGGGCAGCGCGAATCGATGATCAAGCTCTACTGACGCTGGTTTCGAGCTCCTCGGACTCCACTGCAACGAGCCGCTCGCCTCGAGAGAGATGATCGACGACGGGTCCGAGCGTTCCTGCACTTGTCGCTGCAAAGCACTTTTGTGCTAGAAGTGTTCTGTGACCACAGCCAAGCTGCAACGCCCGGCAAAACCGCAGAAGACCACCAAGGCGGCTGCCGACCCAGCTCCGCTGCGCGAGCTCACTGGCGGCTTCCCCCGCGAGCTCGACCGCCTCATCCACGAGCGGCTCCGCCTTGGCATCGTCTCCGCCCTCGCGGTGAACGCGTCCCTCACGTTCACGGACCTCCGCACGATGCTCGCGACGACCGACGGGAATCTGAGCGTTCACGCACGCAAGCTCGAAGACGCGGGTTACGTGCTCTGCTCGAAGTCATTCGAGGGCCGCAGCCCGCGAACCGAATACAAGCTCACCGTCGCCGGAAAGAAGGCTCTCGCGCGCTATCTCGACCACATGGAAGCGCTGATTCACACGATGCGTGGATGATTTGTTGGGGGTGCGTACTCATGGACAAGAGTGCTGTTGACGTCACGACCGCCGGCACCGGACTCGCGGGGCGACAGGCAGCGATGCATCTGGAGATTCGGGATGTATCCAAGACCTATCCCAACGGCGTTCAGGCGCTCAAGGAAGTGACTCTCACGATTCCGGCGGGGATGTACGGCCTGCTCGGTCCCAACGGTGCCGGCAAGTCCACGCTGATGCGCATTCTGGCGACGCTGCAGGAGCCCGATGCAGGCAGCGTCCATCTTGGCCCTTCGACAGGCTCAGGGCAGGTCATTGACGTGCTGAAACAGAAGGACGAAGTGCGCCAGACGCTCGGATACCTGCCGCAGGAGTTCGGCGTTTATCCGAAAGTATCCGCGGAGAAGCTGCTCGATCACTTCGCCATTCTCAAGGGTGTCATCGAGCGTCGGGCGCGCAAGGAAGTCGTCGAGGCGCTCCTCCAGCAGACGAACCTGTGGGATGTACGCAAGCAGAAGCTGGGCGGTTACTCGGGTGGCATGCGGCAGCGCTTCGGCGTCGCCGTGGCGCTTCTCGGCAATCCGAAGCTGATGGTCGTGGACGAGCCGACGGCGGGTCTCGACCCGGCAGAGCGGGTGCGCTTCCTCAACCTGCTGAGCGAGCTCGGAGAGAACAGTGTGGTCATCCTCTCCACACACATCGTCGAGGACGTCTCCGAGCTGTGCACGCGGATGGCCATCATCGACCGAGGGGAGATTCTGCTCGAGGGGGAGCCGCTGCACGCGGTCGCTGATCTGCGCGGGAGGATCTGGCGTCGGGTGATTTCGAAGCAGGAGCTTTCATCGCTCGAACACGAGCACGCCGTAATCTCGACCAAGCTCCTCGCCGGTCGCACACTGGTGCACGTCTACAGCGACGCGTGCCCTGGCCCGGGCTTCGAGTCGGTGGAGCCAGACCTCGAAGACGTTTACTTCAGCACGATGTCCGGGCAGATCGGCCGGCGTCGCGAGCATCCGGTGGCTGCGGTCCGCGCATGAAGTTCCGCGAGATCTTCCGCTTCGAGCTCGCCTACCAGGCACTTCGTGTCTGGACGTGGCTGATTTTCGCCGCGCTGCTCGTGTTCTCTTTCCTGATGACGAGAGACGGCACGCTGGCCGAGGCGCTTTACGACGACTTCTTCATCAACTCACCATTCGCCATCGCGAAAACAACGGTCGCCTGCAGTTTGATCTGGCTTCTGGTGGCCGCGGCCATCGCCGGCGAGGCGGCGGCGCGGGACGTGGCCACGGGCATGCATCCCCTCACCTACACCCTCCCCGTCAGCAAGGCCGAGTATCTCGGAGGACGATTCCTCGCCGCCCTTCTCATCAATGCGTTGATCCTGCTCGCCGTTCCCGGGGGCATCCTGCTGGCCGTCTACTCGCCTGGCGTCGATGCCGTGTTGATTGGTCCGTTCCGGCCGGCTGCCTATCTCACGGCCTACGCCTTCCTCGCGTTACCGAACGCCTTTTTCGCAACGGCAATCCAGTTCTCGCTGGCGACACGGAGCGGCCGGCCGATGGGCGGCTATCTCGGAAGTGTCCTGCTCTTCTTCATGTCCTATGTCGTCGGCCTCTTCCTGTTGGGTCAGGGGCGACAGGACCTGGCCAATCTGCTGGATCCGATCGGTGTCCACTTCATTCTGTCCGAACTGTCGCATTTGTGGACGACGATCGAGAAGAGTACGCGCCTCGTTGAGCTGAAAGGCACGGTGCTCACGAACCGCCTCCTGTGGCTCGCCGTCGGTCTGGCGGCTGTTGCAGTCACGTACTTGCGCTTTCGCTTCGACCATCGCACCGAGCGCACCTGGTGGAGACGCAGGTCGATGAGTGAGGGCCGAGAGCCGAGGGCTGAGGGCCGAGGGGATGAGGGCAGCAGCGCTTCCGCCGCGCCTGGCCTTCAGACCCTGGGCCTTCGGCCCTCGGCCCCAGGCCCTATCCCGCCCGCCGCGCGAACGTTTGGCTTCGCGATGCACGCTCGTCAGACGCTCGCCATCGCGTGGGCCTCGTTCCGAACGATCGCCACGAGCTGGGCCGGACTCGCTCTGCTCGGTCCCATCCCGCTCCTGAGTGTCGCCGTGGTGCTCGATCAAATGGTCTCCGACGGGGGCCCGCTGATCCCCACGACCGCGCGGGTCATCGTAGAGTTGACCGCCCCCCTGTCTGCGGAGATGAGCCGCTGGGTCATCGTCCCGCTCCTCCTGGTTTTCTTCGCCGGTGAGCTGGTCTGGCGGGAACGCGACGCCGGCGTGAGCGAGATCACCGACGCGATGCCCGGGTCGGAATGGACCCCACTCCTGGGCAAGTTTCTGGGCCTCGGCCTCGTGCTCGTCGTGTTCATGGCCCTTCTGACCACGGCCGGGATCCTTGCTCAGGCGATCGCGGGTCACCAGGACTTCCAGCTCGGGCTGTATCTGAAAATCATGTTCGGACTGCAGCTTCCCGAATACCTTCTCTTCGCGCTGCTCGCCCTCGTTGTGCACGTGCTGGTGGACCAGAAGTACATCGGTCACCTGGTGGCGATCATCACCTCGGTGATCATCGTCCTCTCTCCCATGTTCGGGATCGAGCACAACCTGCTCATCTACGGCAGCGGTCCGGGATGGTCCTACACGGAGATGCGTGGCTTCGGCCCGTCACTCGGGCCGTGGCTCTGGTTCAAGTTCTACTGGGCCGCGTGGGCACTGCTTCTCGCGGTGATGGCCAGGCTGCTCTGGGTGCGCGGCAGAGAGAGGCGGCTGGCAGTGCGGCTCCAGTTGGCGCGCCGTCGTTTCTCAGGTCCCACGGCCTGGACTGCGGCGGTGGCGGTGGGTCTCATCGTCACACTGGGCGGGTTCATCTTCTACAACACGAACGTGCTGAACGAGTATCTCAACGCCTCCGACATCGCCGGGCGGAAGGCCGAATACGAGCGTCGCTACGGACGATACGCGAATCTCCCACAGCCGAGGTTGACCGGCACGAACCTGAAAGTGGAGATCGATCCCGAGCGGCGGGAGGTGGAGATCCGCGGCTCGTACCGGCTCGTCAACAGCAGCGCCGTGGCGATCGATTCGATCCATCTCGCTACTGTGCCCCGGGTCGAGACCGGAGTGGTCACCTTCGACCGGCCGGCTGCTCTCGTGCTCGCGGACAGAGATCGCGGCCACCGGATCTACGCACTGAGAAAGCCGCTGCAGCCCGGCGACTCGTTGCAGCTCGACTTCGACGTGCAGGTGAAACCGCGTGGCTTCACGACCCGCGGAGTCGATGATTCGGTGGCGGCCAATGGCACTTCCTTCCTGGGTGGGGACTGGTTGCCCGCAATCGGCTACCAGCGCGCTCGCGAGCTCACGAGCGCCGCCGACCGGCGGAAGCAGGGGCTGGCCCCGCGTCCGCTGATCGCCTCTCTCTATAACGTCGAGGCGCGGAAGGATCGGGGCGCCGGCATCGCCTTCGAGGCGGTCGTGGGCACGGACGCGAACCAGGTCGCCGTCGCGCCGGGGGCGCTGCGCCGGACCTGGATAGAAGGTGATCGCCGGTACTTCCACTATGCAACCGATGCCCCGATCGGCGGCGAGTGGATCTTCTTCTCCGCCGCTTACGCGGTGCACGAAACCATGTGGCAGGCCCGTTCGACAGGCTCAGGGCAGGCCCGTTCGACAGGCTCAGGGCAGGCCCG
>JANMSA010000536.1:0-2384 GCA_031388865.1 Acidobacteriota bacterium
CGCGAGCTGCACTACGCCGCGCGCGGCATCGATCCGCGTCCGTTGATTCCGCGCGCGCTCCCGCCCGAATTCCGCGAAGGGATGGAGCTGGAGTGGCCGCTGGTCGCGCTCGAGCCGTTCCTCTTCATCGCCAGCGCGGCGCTCGACCGTCTGTCGACGCGGATGGAGATCCAGGGCTTCGCCTGCACGCGCCTCGAACTCACCATGATGCTCGAGCCGGACGGATTTCATTCGCGCGCCATCGAACTGCCCGCACCGACGCGCGACGTGAAGACGATGCTGACCCTGATCCGCCTCGATCTGGAGAAGACCCAGCCCGGCGCGCCGGTGACCGGCTTCACGATCGTCGCCCACCCTGACCGCCCACGCCGCGCGCAGCTCTCGCTCTTCGGCCCGGCCGCCCTCTCCCCCGAAAAACTGGCCACGACCATCGCCCGCCTGGTCTCGATCCTCGGCGACGGCCGCGTCGGCATGGCCATGCCCGTCGACGGCTACCTGCCAGAACGCTACGCCATCGCCGACTACGCTCCCCCGCCCCCACCCGACGCCCGCCGCAAGGCCGCCCGGAGTCGCGGCCTCCTGGCCGTGCGGGTCTTCCGCCCCCCTGTCCCCGTCGAGATCATCACCCGCGTGGCCGACGGCGAAACCCACATCGCCTCGATGAATGGTGAAGGCGACTTTTCCGGCCCGGTGCGCGTCTCCTCCGGCCCATGGCGCATCGAGCACGCCTGGTGGAGCGACGCCCCCGCCGCGCGCGAGTACTGGGACGTGGAGCTGGAACGCGGCGGGATTTATCGCGTCTATCAGGCCGCGGCGACTTCGGACTGGTTCATCGACGCGCGATACGACTGAGGAAAACCGAATTTCGAAGTTCGAATTTCGAAGTTCGAATTAGGAGTTGGCATGACTGGATCGTTTGATATTTACGAACGTACGCTGGACTTTGCATCTCGCGTTTTGAAGATGGAACGCGCTCTTGCACGTGATCGCGGTGTGAATCGTAATGCGTTGACTCAACTTGCGAACTCTGCGTCGTCGATCGGCGCGAATCTCGAAGAGGCTAAAGGAGGGCATAGCAAAGCTGACTTCCATGCGAAACTCCGGATCTCTTTGAAAGAAGCGCGCGAGTCGCTTTACTGGTTGCGCTTACTGGATCGGACCGGCTCGGTGCGAAAAGAGCGCATACAGCCGCTCATCACAGAAGCCAACGAGATCGTGTCAATCCTGACGGTGATCGCAAAGAAAACCAATCCACGCAATCCGCCTACTTCGTAATTCGAACTTCGAACTTCGAACTTCATCAGCCCATGTCCGCCGGCCGCAAACCAACCCGCGATCTCGACGCGCTCTCCATCACCGCAGCGACCGTTCCCCTCTCGTGCCAGTACGACCACATCCCCTACGTCCACGAGCAATGGGGCGGTTCGTATCGCGAGGAAGCCGAGGCAGAGGCGCCGAAACGGAAGCAATCAGCGAAACCGAAGGGGCGTCCTTACGCTGAGTTGCGTGCCGCTTCGGCGTTCTCGTTTCTCGACAGCGCTTCTCTGCCCGAGGACCTCATTCATGGGGCGGTGGCGAAAGACCTGCCGGCCATGGCGCTCGTCGACACGAATGGCGTCTACGGCGCACCGCGGTTCTACTCAGCGGCCAAAAAGGCCGGGGTGCGTGCCCTGGTCGGCGCCGAACTGGTCCTCGACCAACAACCGACAACCAACAACCGACAACCCGCCCCCGACAACCGACAACCCACAACCGACAACAGCCTCACCCCCCGTCTCACCGTCCTCGTCGAGAACCGCACCGGGTACAAAAATCTCTGCAAGCTCCTCACGGCTGGGGCGGCGGGGCGGGAGAAGGGGCAGGCACGCTTCACCTGGGATCTGATCGAACCGTACGCCGAGGGGTTGCACTGTCTCACACGCGCCGACGATGACACCGTGCGGAGGATCGTTGGCATCTTCAATGGGCGTACGCATGTCGAGTTGCAGCGGCATCGGCGCCGCGATGAAGAACACCACAACATCCGGCTCGTCGATCTGGCCCGGCGGATGGGTCTACCTCTCGTAGCGACGAATGGCGTCCGCTACGCGCGCGAGAAAGACAAGGAACTGCACGACGTCCTGACCTGCATCCGCGAGGGTACGCACGTCGACAAGGCCGGACGGCTCCTCGGCATCAATCGCGAGCGCCACATCAAGTCGGCCGCCCAGATGTCGCGGCTCTTCAAGGATCTCCCCGACGCCATCGACGGCGCCTGGTCGCTCGCCAACACACTCGACTTCACCCTGGCGGACCTCGGCTACCAGTTCCCCGACTATCCCCTTCCCGACGGCGAGACGAACGATTCCTTCCTGCGCAAGATCACCTGGAACGCCGCCAAGGCG
>JANMSA010000548.1:0-2208 GCA_031388865.1 Acidobacteriota bacterium
CCCACAGCGCGGAGGTCGACTACGCGGACCTGCTCCCGAGCCTGTTCCAACTGAAGGCCGGAAACTTCTACATCGCGCTGGCGGGTGAGAAGGACCACCTTCACGTCCTCAGGATCATCCGCAAGTACCTCAAGCCGGACCAGCGGGTGTTCGTGGGCGTGGTGGCGCCGATCGATCCGCGCGTCGAGACGCCGGAAGAGGTGCGGGACCGCGTGCTGGAAGCGGCCGAATACATTCCGATCGAGCAACTCGGCACAACGGATGACTGCGGCTTCTCGCCGTTCAGCGATGACACGTCCACAACGCGCGATACAGCGTTCGCGAAGATCCGCGCGCGCGTTCTCGGTACCGCGCTGGCGGCAGAAATGCTGGGAGGCCGCTGACCGGTGGGGCTCCCACACGACGACGAGGAGAAACTCCTCCGCTCCGTCGCGATTCAGAACGCGCAGAGCATTCTCCTGGCGCGGCAGCGTGCGGAGCAGGAACTCGTCGCAGCAAAAGAAGTCCTGGAGTTGCGCACCGCGGAACTGGAGCGCGCCAATGAGCTCATCCGCACCATTGCGGAGAACGCGGCGTCAGGCCTGCTCATGCTCGATGAGCGGGGAATTGCCACCTATATGAACCCGGCGGCGATCGAGGAGACGGGGTACACGCTGGAAGAGTTCGCGAAGGCACCGTTCCACGATGTTCTTCACGCTCCCGCTCATCTCGGCGGGCACTCCGCCGACGCCTGTCCCATCAGGAACGCCCGCGAGCGAATGCTGCCGCTCAAGAAACACCGTGATCTCTTTGTGAGAAAGGACGGATCGGCGTTTCCCGTCTCCTGCTCGCTCTCGCCCCTGCAGCGGGATGGCCGCGCGGCCGGTGCCGTCCTCGAATTTCGCGACATCACCGACGAGCAGGTCGCGCAGAAGGCGCTCGAAGAAACAAGCCGCAGGAAGGACCAGTTTCTCGCCACTCTCTCGCATGAACTGCGTACGCCGATGACAGCAGTTCTGGGATGGGCGCGGATGCTCAAGCTCGGTCTCTCGGAAACTGAGGCTGCGGAGGCGCTCGACGCCATCGAGAAAAGCGCCGAGATTCAGGCGCGGCTCATCGACGATGTGCTCGACGTATCGCGGATCACGGCGGGCAAGATGACGTTCAACCCCGCGCCCGTGGAAGTTGGCCCGGTGCTGCGGGCCGCGATGACGACGGTGCATCCGGCCGCTGCCGCGAAGGGTATCGAGATCCTCGCCAGCGCTCCACCGCTCCTCCCCCGGGTCCTGGGTGACGAGGGACGTCTGCAGCAGGTCATCTGGAATCTCCTCGCGAACGCGGTGAAGTTCACGCCGCGAGGCGGCACCATCACAATCCGTCTCGCGCACGCCGGCTCCGTCCTGCGCCTCACCGTTCAGGACAACGGGAAGGGCATCGACCCCGAGTATCTTCCACACGTCTTCGAGCCGTTCAGTCAGGAAGATGCGACGACGACACGATCGCATGAAGGGATCGGCCTCGGTCTCTCGATCGTTCGGTCCCTCGTGGAACTCCACGGTGGCCGAATCCGGGCCGCAAGCGACGGCGACGGACGAGGCGCGACGTTTACGGTCGAGCTGCCCGTCATGGAATCGGCGCCTGCCGGCATTGGCGTCGTATCGAAGACAACCGCCTCCATGGCCGCTCTCTCGGGGGAAACCGGCCTGACGAGATTGAACGGCTTGCGCGTCCTCGTCATCGACGACCAGGAGTTCACGCGCGATCTCGTGGCTGCGATCTGCCGTCGCGCGAACGCCGATGTGCGCGCCACGAGCTCCGTGCGCGAAGGCCTCGAACAGTTCCAGGCCATGTCGCCGCATGTGGTGGTCTGTGACCTGGCCATGCCCGACGAAGACGGGTTCGCGTTCGTGCGCGCGATCCGGGCACTGCCTACGTCATCAAAGACCACGCCCGTGATCGCCCTCACCGCGTTCGGCCGTCCGGAAGACCGGCAAAACGCCCTGGCCGCGGGATTCGACGCCTATCTGAAGAAACCGGTGGACCCGGAGGAGCTCGCGTCAACCGTGCTCCGGGTAGCGGCGCAAGCTGGGTAGTGCGACCCGCTTCCGCTCACCAGGCGCGTCGGAGTCGCGTCGAATGGAAAATCTGAGCGACCACCAGCGCTCCGACGGCGCAAGCAGCGTAGGCGGCCAGAATCGCCGGCGTCACCACGCCGTAGAAGCCCGCAAA